>CAMLMF010000101.1 GCA_946480995.1 uncultured Bdellovibrio sp.
AAGAGCTCAAGCAATGCCAAGGACTCCCAACGCGAAATCATCCCGAAAAGATCTGGTTCAATGTATTTTTTGGAGTTCTTTAACTGGGCCTCAATCTTGATCTGTGCGGTCTTCTTAGCTTGCGCGGTCTTGCCGTTTTTTCGCTCGAACAAATTAAGCCAATGCTCTGTCTGTACTTCAGAGAGCTTAATTTTCTTTGCGATTTCCAGAATTCGGGCCTGTGAAAGCTCAACTTTACCGCTTAAAAATCCCGACAAAGCGGCGGGACTTAAACCAAGATCACGGGCAAACGCGCGCAGTGAATAATGCGGGCGGCGTTTGACTCGCTCTATGAGCTCATTATGTAGGTAATAACGAGAATCCTGGGGAAAATAGTCGACCATGAAGGGATCGATAACATTACGGGGTTTAGGGAATCAACAAAAATGCGGGCCGCCGGGGATTAAAGCCACTTAAACAGGTCAAAATTGAGCTGATAAACCTCGGAATGCCGCGACTGCATTGAAATCTGCTCGGCCTTCTTAAGGAAAACGTTAAATTCCTTCTTAAGCTCGGCAAAACCGTGTTCGTCCATGGTGAAGGTAAAGTTCATGCTGTGCTTTTCTTCTTCCGGGGTCGTTGCCAAGCGCGCCTGACACATTTGTCGCAATAGATTTTGTCCCACGCGCATTAAGGGATGGTCTTTGTGAAAATGTGCGCGCCAAGTTTCGACGTGGGAAACTTTATACGGATCTTCGGGATCAATCTTAATAAGATTCAGACGCTCTAAGGTTTTTAAACTTTGCTTGGTATCCGCAGCTCTTAATCCCAAACGCTGGGCAATGGCGCGCGTATCTTTGCGCAAAGTTTTACTCATCAAGGCCACGTGTAAAATTAGTAAATGCGGATTAAAGAGATATTCCATCTCATTCGTAATCGATGACGAACTTGAGGGTTTCGTTTCGGTATTTAATTTTCTTTCGCTCTTTAAGCGATCAATTGTATTAAGCAAAGATTTTTTACGATCCGCCCTCTGCGAAACTGCATAGCTTCTAAGTAGCAAAATATAATCTGTCTCTTCCGCAAGAAACTCTAAGAGCTTGCAGGTCACAAAAAGATCATCTTCAGAAAGATGATGAGTATCGGTGTTTAAAACTTTCGAAAGATAGGTCGATTGCAGATTTAAATGCTCTGCCACTTTCTTAAAGGTCAAAGATTGGCGGCGGGGTTTTAATTCCTTCAGCCGCAAACGCAGAATTTCTTTGTAATCGCTTAGTTCAAACACGTCCATAGTCGGTAAGTTATACAATTAGTATAATAAAAACAAAGAAATTATACATTTGAATAGTCAATTTAGGGCGATTTTACGGCGATTCTTTATTCATCGGCGCACGATAAAAAATGTTCTTAAAAACAAAAATGGAGATGATGAAAATGAAAGCGACTTTAAAAACTTTAGTATTGATGGGCTTAATCTTAACAACGCAAACGACCTTGGCGGCTTCTGATTGGACACTTGCGCCAACAGTGGGTGCAAACAGTTTCAAACTTTCCGGATCTGAACTGGATTCACGCTCGGGAATTTTAGCAGGAGCTCAGATCTTATATGCCACGGGTATTCAAGGGCTGAAACTTGAAACAGGTATTAACTACCTAGAAGCTGGCGCAAAAACGGATGCCTTCTTTGCCTCTGCTGAAATTGCTTTGGGATATGTGGCCATTCCGGTGATTGCGAACTGGGCCTTTTACCAAACTTCCGGCGGCACAGAGCTTTACGCAAAAGCCGGCGCGTATGTCAGTTACTTGATGTCAGCAAAACAAAAGACACAAGTATTTGGCGCAACGGACGAAACAGACATTAAAGAAACTATGAATTCAACTGATGTGTTGGCGACAGTTGGTTTCGGCGGACGCTGGAAAGTTTTCGGCGACATGCAGGTTTCAGCTGACGTGAATTATGCCAAAGGCATGATGAACGTTGTAAAAGCAGGCGACGGTAAAAGCGAAGGCTTCATTATCGCGACTTCTTTGATGATTCCTTTATAACTTTAAATCAAAAGATTTGTGGATATGCGGGAATCATCATCTCCGCGAATCACGGGGCCCCGGTCGGAAACGATCGGGGCTTTCCTTTTTTTCTTAGAACGGGAAGCACTTCACTTGATCTTTGGTCATATTCGAAAAACCGAAAGAAGAGTTTGTTGAAGTGCCGATGGCTTCATTAGAAATGATTTTTTGTACGAAAGTAACCAGCACAGAATTTTGTCCATGTGATAAAGCGCGCTCGCCGTAACCGATACCTGGTAAAATCAAGCGGCCATTTTCAACGGACCATGAACCTGTCAGATCCACACAGCCTCTCGGATAAAAGCCGCCATTGCTGTCTTTTGGATACAAAATTTCATTGTAAGACGCTTTGAAAGTAAAATCCGGGAAAAGAACGATGGCAATTCTAGGCCCCAGTTTTTCACCATTAGGCATCGGGATTTCCATGAAGGGCTCTGACATCAAATAGCGAGTCGTCACCACTGGATTTTCTGGATCTCTGCTGTCGACTTCTTCTTGGTAAAGAAATTGACTATAATAATCAAGATCTGCATTAGCTAAAGCTGCACTTGAGAACTGCAAAGCAGCGAGTATAAGAAAAACAAACTTCATGAAAATCTCCTTCTAAAATTGAGCTGGTAATAAGTAAATAAATCCCAAAGGCGAACTGTACTGAATCACTGGCGAGATATCGCCATTTAATTGTGCGCCAATAACTGTTAACGAATTCGGGCTGACTTTGGAATACACGCTTTTGCTGGGGCCTGGCTTCTTAGGAATAAACTTTCCCTTCGTGCCATAATCTCTGCCAATCGGACCGATCATGAAAGAGCGAAACTGCGCCTCTTTCCCGGTGAAGACTTGTTGTTCTTCAGGCAATTGTAAGAAAGAAATTGGACGACCCAAAAAATCATTGGGATTCGGGAAATCCATTCTTAGCACACCCAGTTCCAACTCATCCTTCGATGTTTCCGTCTTTAAAGCTGAAACCGTTAACGAAGTCAGATCAATTTGTTTTAACGAAATACAGTTATGATCCTGTGGGATACCAAAAAATGATTTCGTCGCATTAGTGACGATTTCACAACTGACAAATTCAGGATTTGGCGCGATCACGGACTCGTACGGCAAAGTTTCGTACTTATCAATAAATTCGGGCTTCACCAATTGATCCAAGAAAACTTCGGACATCAAACCCGTGCCTAAATGCGGAAGACCCAAGACGTGACCAATTTCATGCATCAAAGCGTATTGTAAAATTTTGGGCCGAGACCACGCACGCTTTACCAAGGATGGGTTCTGTAAATCTGAAGAGAAATACATAAAACCACGGCCGACCAGGTTTTTAAGATCATAACTGGTACGAACCGTCACACCGACGTATTTATTCGGATCTTTAAGGTAATCGAGGATATTTTTATCTGCTTCCAAATTTGCATCTAAGGTGCCTGGGCCAAAAAGAATCGTTAAGTGCAGTTTGCTGTCAGCACAAGTTGTGCGCGTGAAAGTTTGCGTGCCCAAAGAGAAATGCCCATCTAGTCCTTGATTGGTGGCGCGTGACAATTCACTTTTCCAAAAAGCGACGGAAGCCTTGATTGCGTTATCGATGATTGCTTCATCCACACTGACCGAGGCTTTATCAACTTTAAGACAGTAAAAAACTTCAGGCGTGTTTTTCACAAACCATGGATTGCGCGCGTCTTTGAAAAGCTCCCCACCCATTCCGACCCAACCGCCGTTGCCGTTATTTTTAATTTTTACGACAGTTGCGAAAGAGGCTGTGGAAACAAAAAGTAAAAATGCAATCAGCAGTTTCATCTAGTAATCCCTCACCCGGAAATACACAGTGTTAATCACAGAAAACAAGGCCACTTGCGCAGTTCCCGGCGCATCTGGAATGAAGGTGACCTTCAAAGGTAATGGTCTTTTTAAGTCGTCCATATAGTAGTCACCATACAAAGAGTACGCCTGAACTTTTCTGGCTCTCGCTGTGCCTTCGGAAATCGGAAATTGGAAGTTCGTCATTTTTGTTAAAACTAAACGACCTGGGATATTTAACTGCTGATCTAGATTGCTAAGAAACTTTTCCACTAAGGTTTCACCGCAAGTGCGAATTGTTTCTGGCGTGAACTGCTCAAAGAATCCGTCTTCCGGCCCGTGCACTGTGGCCATGCCATTTTCCTTTTCAATCACCGTGCGCGTGATCACTTGTTCATTGCCTTTGCATACGATCGAACAGCCGCCCAAATTTGTTTCCGTCGGATCACTGCAACCGATTTCACACTCTTCCTGGTATTTGAAATATTCAGCTTTGCTGTTTAATGGAAACAAACGATCAAAATCCAAAGTTCCATGCAACGCATGAACTTTCGGCAGTAAAAGTTGCGGATCACTGATTGTGACCAACGCCGAAGCGGAAGAAAACCAAAAGAATGCACCTAAAGTTGTGATGGCAAAAATAATGTGTTTCATGGGAATGACGCTCCCACAGGGCCTTTCCCGGGTCAATGCTTACAACCTACGCAGCGCCGCAGTCACACAGCTTGCGGGAACTTCACTTCAGGGATTCTTTGATCCCGATGGATGTAAGCTCTAACTTTGAAAGTTCGGAAAAGTCCAAAAGCCCATCAATCGAAATGACGCCACGATAGTGGCTTACCGGCATCGAACCATGACGGATATCAATTTCATTAATGGCAAAAATGCTGTCTTTGACGTCATAGACATTTTTAATATTGTCGATTTCAAGAATAGGCAGGCCATTGTCATAAGAAATTTCAGTGATCGGAATCTTCACTGTCAATCCGCGGTTCATCTTTTGTGAATTATTAATCTTAGCTTCGATACGACCAGCAAATGGATTATAGGGATCTGTCCCCGTATCTGCGTAAACCTCACCCATCACGCGATCTCGGTGCAAAGGTAAATCCATTTGTGGGCGCTGCAAAGCCACCTGCACACGAGTAACTTTTCGGTTTTGATAAAACGGCAATAACTTATCCACATAGGATTCTACAAGTTCCGTTATCGGACACTGCACCCAATCCCATTGACAGTCTTCATCATAACGAAATGAAAAGTCGGTGACAGAAACTTTATCTTGGTATTTGGCGCGAATTTCTGGCTTGTTAGTGATGGTGCGCAAAGAATAAAAGTACCACGGCTCGACATAGCCCCCTTCAGCCAAATGAAAGCCTGCTTTCTTACCTTCGGAGCGAACGAAGTCGACAACTTTCTTTTGGTCATCCGATGAGATTTTAAAGGGCAATTTAAAACCCCAACGACTGGGAATAAACGTTGCTTGCAATTCATTTGGCATAGTCACACATCCTTAAGAAGTACACAGGAGAACGCTTTGTCATCTAAAAGAACAAGAAGTGCTTTGAATCCTTGACGAATCTGTAGCCGATTTCTTGATAGATTTTATTTGAAGTCGGATTTGCAAGATCCGTGTACAAAACGCAAAAATATTTGCCGGAATCTAATATTTTCTGACTTAAGTGCGCCACAACGGCAGAAGCATATCCGTTCTTGCGCCGTATGGGTGGAGTATAAACCGCATTCACCGAAACTCCATTCGCCGTGGGACGACTGCATCTTGCCATGGACACGGGGTGCCCGTCGACAAACCAAATATGTACTTCTTTTTTTTCAACAGCATTCTTCGCCATTTCAATCAAGGGTGCTTCAGCTTGCTCGCTCGGAGGTAAAGACTCTTTGGCAAATGCAATCAACCACTCCGTGACTAAATCCAGATGGGAATCCTGCGCCACCTTCATCTCGCCCGCAACGCCGTCCGGAAAATCCACTTTTTCAAGTTTGTAGATCTTCTGTCCCATGCCTAACTCTGCTTTTTTGGTAGTTGCATTCGACCACAGATCGGCGAAAGTTTCAGATTCTTCGCTGGGCCCCACTACCCCGGGTATTGAAATCTTATTTTTTCCTAAATACTCTACCACTAACTGCAACTGAGGGGGACTTGCGTAAGACAAGATTAAGTTCTTTGGCGGAGTTTGCAACGCCGTGGCCACTGTTGTGCTATTTTCTACGATACGTAGCAAAACGGGTTGCACCTTAGGCTGCGTGACTTTCAGCATCTCACACAAACCAAGCATCAACCCGTGGGTTGCTTCATCTTTGTACAGAAGCGGGCCCGCTTCATTCATAAATGTATGTATGGAGTCATCGCGAACAATTTGCATAACGCCCCTCTAGAAACTAATGTTTCCCATCAGCATCGTTCATTTTCTTTAAAACTTCGGCAACAGTTTCCGAATCCACTCCAGCCTTTTTCATTAAAGACTTAGTTTGCACGAAATCATCAGAATCAATGGCCTCAAAGAAATCGTCCAGTTTACCGATCGCCGCTAACTTTTCCAGAACCAAAGTTCCTTCGAAACTGCTTTCATCCATTTTAGACCCCTGGGTTTTTAGTTTTCAGAAATTCACGAAGATCCGCAATACCCATTTGAACATTGGCCTATTGTGAATGTAAAGTGGCGTATGACGAAAATATATATTGATGCCGACGGCTGCCCGGTCAAAGAAGAAACTTACCGTGTGGCAGAACGCTACAAGCTGCCAGTTGTAGTGGTCGCCAACACCTACCTGAATGTCCCCGCAAGTCCTCTGATTACCATGAATGTGGTCACAGGGAATTTTGATGCCGCTGACGACTGGATTGTCGAACAGGCCGCGGCTGGTGATATTGTGATCACCGTCGATATTTTACTGGCAGAACGTTGTGTAAAAAAATCCGTACGTGTCCTGGGTCACAAAGGTGATGAGTTTACAGAGGACAATATCGGTTCAGCCGTCGCCACTCGCGAACTGATGCAGAACCTACGACACATGGGCGAAATGCGCGGGGGCCCCGCACCGATGGACAAAAAGGCGCGCTCGAAATTTCTAGGAACACTTAATCAAATTATTCAGTCATTAAAAAAAGAAGGCTATCTGTGAGCGATACGACAAACGCAACGCAATGGACTCTGGTTGGCAGTATTCCAGTTCTGTTAAAAGAAATGGAAGCCCAGGGGTTTATAAAAGAACTTAACATCAATGAACGAAAAATTGTCTTAAGCTATCACGACGGCGCCTTTGGTGCTTTAAACAATAAATGCAATCACATGGGTGGGCCCCTTGCAAAAGGTAAATTGAAAAAGGGCTGCATCGAATGTCCTTGGCACTATTGGGAGTTCAACCATCAAACTGGCGAATCCGTGAAGTCTTCAACGGAACCTTTGTCTTCTCATGGAGGCACAGTCCCGCATTATCCGCTAAAAATCGAAGGTGATTTTCTATATATTAGCATGACCGAAGAATCTGAAAGAGTTCGCGCGGTCTATAACCCAGGAATCACCAATTTAAGTCGCGAGCCACAACGCGAGCCGGGGAAAATTCGCGTGCTAGGAATTTCAACAACGGCCATGGACAAAAATCACCCCCGCTTTTCAACTTCGGAAGAACTTTTAAAGACAGCCCTCAGCAAATCCGCTGACACCCTTGAAGTTGAAACTCGCTTCTTGGCTTTGTCAGATTTAAACTTCCGCCACTGCGAAGGATTTTATTCAAAGTCAGAAAAAGCCTGCACATGGCCTTGCTCAATTACAAAAATGGATCCTAAAGATGAAATGGCCCAAGTTTATGAAAACTTAGTTCATTGGGCGGACGTAGTTATCCTAGCGACCCCGATTCGCTGGGGGAATGCAAGTTCGCTTTATTATAAAATGGCTGAACGCTTGAACAGCGTGCAAAACCAAATCACTTTAAAAGATCGTGTCCTTATTCAGAACAAAGTGGCGGCTTTTATCATCACTGGCGGACAAGACAATATTCAATCTGTCGCTGGTCAAATGCTGACCTTCTTTGGCGAGCTAGGTTTCACGGCACCTGCGTTTCCATTCGTCGCGCATTCTTTAGGTTGGTCGTCAGAAGATATGGAACGCAATATGGACTAT
>CAMLMF010000102.1 GCA_946480995.1 uncultured Bdellovibrio sp.
TTCGACACACGCTGAAGTCTTTGAAAAATCGGGCTATCGCTTAGATTCTGAAGTTTTGTGCGATGGTTTGCCGCAAATTCAAGTCGGCACAAAAGACGGAACTTGTGTGGGCTTGCTCGCGGGTAAACAAGACGGATTAAAAATGCCTCGTTACGCGGTTCAATCCCCAGAAGGTGTTATTTATGTCACTGAAATGGGTGGTTGGGCTTACGGCAAGGGAACTATCTTTGCGGTTTACCAAGGTAAAGATTCTCAAGGCATCGAAAAGACGGCTGTGGTTAATTTATTCCCGAATAAAAAACTGACGATGCCCAATGGTATTGTGATGGATCCGGAAGGACGCCTTTATGTGGGGACTCCGACTGGTGTTGTGCGCTTTGCTCCACGGGATACAAAGACGGGACAGTTTAATATCGACGCAGACACGGAAATGGTCGTTAATGATTTCGCGAAATCTATTTTCCGTAAAGACGAATATCTCACAGCTTCAGCTTACAACACCATTGCGACGAAATTTAAGAATAAACATCCGTTAGTGCAAATAGCCGCGAACAAAGATTTCACCGATTTGTACCTAAATATCGGAGCCCCTTCAGACGAGTGTGACTCTGGCATTAAGACGGTTGACGATAAAGGCAAGTGCATTCAGGCCGAAAGCCCCCTGGCAAGTGCGGCTGTATGGAAAGTGAAAATCAGTGGCGACAAAGAGCGCAAGGTTTTAAGTGTGGCTCCGTTTGCGCGTGGCTTAAGAAACTCAATGGCTTTAGTTGTGCATAAATCGGGAACAGTCATTCAAGGTGAAAATGGCATCGATTTGCCAAGTGAAGATTTACCTTATGAAGAACTTAATGTCCTTGAAGAAGGTAAACACTATGGTTGGCCGTACTGTCATTCCCGTGGCGAAGTGGCTCCGGCATTTAAAGACACAGTTAATCCCGAAGCGTGCTTAAAGCAGTACACGTCACCAAAAATTTTCATGCCGGCACATACGGCTCCGCTGGGTTTGCTGTATTCACAAAGCGAAAAGCTGCCGATGTATAACGAAAAACTTTTAGTGGGCTGGCATGGTTATCAAAAATACGGTCATCGTATTGTGGCGTATCCAGTTAATGAAAAAGGCGTCCCAACAAGCACTGAATACGAAGAAATTGTTTTCGCTTGGAAAGCCCAAGAGGGTGTGCGCCCGCGGGGGGCTCCGACAGGTTTAACTGCGTTGAAAGACGGATCTATCCTAATTATGGATGATAAAAATGGCGCCTTGTTGCGTTTATCAAACGGACAAAAGGCAGAGCTTCGTCCCGAGGACACCGCCATCGGCGGATTTTCAGAAAAAACATTGAAAGCGTTTGAACCCCTGGTGCCGTTTGTGAAAAAGAACTGCACGATGTGCCATGCGCAATTTCAAAAAGAAACGGCAAAAGAAATATTAGGCGAAATGCGCGGTACAATGCTGAATCTTTCAAGTCCCACAGAAAGTACCTTCTGGTTGAAACTGAAATCGCGTCAAATGCCGCCAGAGGCTATGCGCTCGACTCTTGGTTTTCACGACAGCGATTACGAAAAGACACTGCCTGTCGTCGAAGCCTTCATTAAATCCTTGAACCCGTAAAGTCTTTATCTAGAATGGACTTCTGCTGAAGGGGTCCATTCTATGAATCTTGCAAAGTCATTGCTGCTAGTTCCTTTTATTTTAATCAGCTGTAAAACTAAAATCGTACAGGAGAAAGTCATGGCCAGTGAACATGATGATGCATATCTATGGTTAGAAGAAGTCGAAGGTGAAAAAGCGATCAGGTTTGCCAACGACGAAAGTGCTAAAAGTCTTCAGCGTCTAAAGAAAAATTCTTTTTTTAATAAAATCGAAAGTGAAGCACGCCAAGTGATTTTGGCGAAAGATCGGGTTCCGACTGTGGAACTTATGAACGGCGAACTTTATAATTTTTGGCAGGACAATGTTCACGTGCGCGGGGTCTATCGTAAAACGTCTTTAGAAAGTTACAAAAGTAACAATCCCCAATGGGAAGTCCTTTTGGATTTGGATGCCTTAGCCAAAGAAGAAAATGAAAACTGGGTGTGGCAAGGAGTGACGGAACTTCCTCCAAGTTTTGAGTTAGGAATTGTCTATCTGTCCCGGGGCGGAAAAGACGCCACTGTAGCCCGAGAATTTAATTTTAAAACAAAGCAATTTGTGAAGGGTGGCTTCGAGTTGCCAGAAGCTAAGGGCTTTATTTCTTGGAAGGATCAAGACACCGTTTATGTCGGAACCGATTTTGGTCCTGGTTCTTTAACAGAAGCCGGATATCCTCGTGTCGTTAAAGAGTGGAAGCGAGGAACTCCCTTAGCCAGCGCAAAGCTGGTGCATGAAGCGACCTCTCAGGATATGTCGGCAAGAACTTGGGTGAATTTTGGTAAAGAGAAGAGCTACATTATTCATTCTCGCCGTCTTGGTTTTTATGCTGGTATGAATTGGTATGAAGATAGCAACGGTGTAAGAACCAAATTGCCGATGCCGGATGACGCCGAATTAAATTCAATCTTTAAAGACTATTTTCTTTTTAGCCTGCGCTCGGATCTGGGTAAGTTCAAAGCCGGCAGTTTGGTAGCGTTGCCGTTAGAGCATATTGGCAAAGGTGAAAAGGCCCAAGAATATTTGCAGTTGGTGTTTGCTCCGACGGATAAAAAATTTCTAACGTGGGCGGTGGCCTCTGAAAACCACCTTTTGCTCTTAACGATGGATAATGTTCTTTCAAAAATTGTGAAGGTCACACTGAAAGGACCACACCAATGGCACCAGCAGGAAGTCAGTCTTGGCCAAAATGGCATGACCACGTTGACTGGTGTTGAATGGGGTACGGATCGTTACCTTGCCTCTTATCAGGATTTTTTGACGCCGCAGACGACGTACTTGCTGTCAGCTAATGATACTAAAAACTCTGCGCAAGTTCTTAAGAAATCCCCGGCGCGTTTTCAGTCGCAAGATTTAGAAGTTCAGCGCTACGAAGCCACCAGCGCTGACGGAACTAAGATCCCGTATTTTCTGGTCGGAAAAAAGGGCATGAAATTGAACGGGAAAAATCCCACACTGCTGTATGGATACGGGGGATTTGAAATCCCGATGCAGCCAAACTATGCGGGACTTGTTGGAAAGCTATGGTTGGAAAAAGGCGGCGTGTACGTACTTGCCAACTTGCGCGGCGGAGGAGAGTTCGGACCCAACTGGCATAAGGCAGCTCTTAAAGAAAATCGCCCCAAAGTATATCAGGATTTTATTGCGATCTCTGAAGACTTGATCGCTAAGAAGGTCACTTCGCCAGCTCATCTAGGTATAAAGGGGGGATCCAACGGCGGACTTTTAACCGGCGCCACGGTGGTTTTGCGCCCCGATTTGTTTAATGCAGTTTTAGTGCAAGTGCCATTGTTAGATATGCTTCGTTATCACAAGCTTTTAGCTGGGGCGAGCTGGATGGATGAATACGGAAATCCAGATGATCCGAAAATCCGCGAAGTAATTTTAAAGTATTCTCCTTATCAGAACGTCAAAGCGACCGAGAAATATCCAGAGATATTTTTCATGACAAGTACCAAAGACGACCGCGTTCACCCGGGGCATGCGCGCAAGATGTACGCGAAAATGCAAGAGCAAGGTCACTCTGTGATGTACTATGAAAACACTGAGGGCGGTCATGGACGCTCAGCAAACTTAGAGCAATCGATTTTGTGGAGCTCTTTAGAGTTCTCGTATCTTTGGGAAAAGCTGGGCGGCTAACTAGTCAGTGCCTTATTCGCACGCTTCAAGCGGGAAGAAAGTGTTTTTACCAGCGCTTTGGCCCAGGATGGGCGTGTGAAGATCACGTTATCTAACGAATCATTAGGAATCGCGATCAGCTCTACTTCGGTGATGGCTTCAACAGTGGCCGAACGCAGGTCGCGATTAAAGTGACCCATCTCGCCGACGAATTCTCCGGCCATGATTTCACCTAAAGTCACTTTGTCGCCGTCATTGCCGGCGCAATACGCGCGCAAAGAGCCTTTTTTTACAATATATGCGAGCTCCGTACTGTCGCCTTCTTTGAATAAAACTTCGCCCGGTTGCAGTTGTTTTAATTCGTATTGTGAAGGCTTTTCTGCCTTGGTGGCAGAGGCATTGCGGGGCGCGATCACCTTGGATACGCAATCCACTAAGGCTTGATCGCGGTCCGGCTCCGTTAAAAATTGAATACGGCCCGAGGCGACTTCATTTGGGAAGGAATCATGGTCCGCGACGTAAGAAATAATGATGATCGAAATATCGTTGTTATTTTTTTCGCGCAGAATTTTTCCGACGATTTCGATGCCAGAAGATTTTGGCAAATACTCGTCGACTAAAATAACTTTGGGATGAACGTTGTCGATTTTGTATTTGGCTTCAAACCATTCAGCACCGTGAAAGATAGAGCAGTTTTCGAAATGACGGTTCAGCGTGTCCGTGCATTTTTGGATGCGGATTTTATCACCACTGATAATCAAAACGGTGTTCTTTTTATCCTGTCCCACGTAAACCTTCCTTGGACGTCACCGACGTGTACGAAATTGGAACGACATCCTAACGGCTTAATATAATGATTATCTTATAGTCAGACCGACACCGCAAGAAAGTGCGTGGAATTTGATTTGACTGTATCAACTTGGGACGGAAGCTTAAGCGTTTCCGCCAACTTGGTATTTTTGCACCTGTTGATTCCAGAACTGCACTTGGGACGCAGAAAGCGAGTAATCCATCGCTGATAGTTTCAGGGCCAAATCAAAGGTGTCGTTTTGCACGAAAGCCGCCTGGCGACGCTCGCCTTTGCGAGAATAAGTATCGATGCGGTGAAGGCCTTGCATGATGTGCAGTGCTTTAAAGAAAATCGCCGCTTCAAGTTTAAAGATCCCCATCTCATCACGCATGAACTGTGCAAGGCGCGGGTCCACAGCAAGCTCTTCGTGATTCCAAGGGTCTTCGCCGTATTGGGCTTTTAAGAAAGCCATCATAAAGCCTGCGAACAACTCTGTCGGATTGGCTTTATCAATGCGCGCGGAACCAATGCGGGCTAAGTGAATTTCAAAGATCTCCATTTTAGCGGGATCCATGAACACGTTGTGCAAGCCAGGTAAGATGTGCTCCATGATGTGCAGATCAAACAGCTCCATAAACGCACGATGTGGTTCATCCAGCCGTAAGAACTTAAGCCACTCTTCACGACGACGAGGCAAGACGGATTTTTTTAACTCAACACTGCATTCAGCAATTGCCGAACGCATGGTGGATTCAATTGAAAAATGCAATTTATGCGACAAGCGAATCGCACGTAAAATACGAATCGGATCTTCGATGAAGCGATCTTTCGGATTGCCGATCATGCGCAAGATGCGATCTTGGATGTCTTGAATACCGCCGCAGTGGTCGATCAATTTGTGTTTTACCGGATCATAGAAAACAGCGTTGGCAGTAAAGTCGCGGCGTTGCGCGTCCTCTTCAACAGTTCCAAAGTAATTGTCACCATCGACAGTTTCGTCACCTAAGGCGACCAGCTCTTCCGCAGAGACATTTCGACGGAAAGTGGCGATCTCGAACTGTTGATCCCCACGTTTTGCTAAAACTAATTTGAAACGACGGCCGATGACATAAGCGTTGGCGACTTTTTTACGAACTTGATTCGGCAAAGCATTGGTCGCGATGTCGAAATCTTTAGGGTGAATGCCCGCTAGCAAATCGCGCACGCAACCACCGACAAGGTAAGTCTCAAAGCCCGCATCTTGGAGGCTTTTTACAATTCGGAGGGCATAGTTGTCGATCCAGTCCTCATGGAGCTGGGGCTTTTGCTGTGGTGTCATCATTGACGCTGAATCTACATCCCTTCGCATCAAAATTCAAATGTTGTTGAGGGCTTTTCTGGGGAGTATAAAAAAAGCATGTCCTACCTTCAGAACTTTTATCATCAATTTTATGGGCCCGAAGACGGGCAAAAATGGGTTTTCGTGCACGGACTTATGGGCTTTGGGCAGAATTGGCGTCGAATCATTTCGGGCCTTGAGGCGACAGAGCGCTGTTTTGCCTTTGATCAAAGAGGCCATGGCCGGTCTTTTAAGCCTGAATCCGGTTATGCACCCGAGGACTATGCCAATGATTTGAAGCTGATTGTCGATGAGCTGGGTTGGGACAAGTTTGTCTTGGTCGGGCACTCGATGGGTGGGCGCAATGTTTTGAATTTTGCGTCGCGCTTTCCAGAGCGAATCAGTCACTTAATCGTTGAGGACATTGGTCCAGAGGCCAACCCCCAGGCCCACGAGTATTACGAATATTTATTAAATTTAGTGCCCAGTCCCTTTCCGAACCGTGAGGCGGCGAAAAAGTACTTTGCCGAGGACTTTATTCAGACGGCTAAAACCCGCGAAAAGGTGCAGATCATGTCGCAGTATTTTTACTCGAACATGGAGGAAAAACCTGACGGCACAGTAGACTGGCGTTTTTCCAAGCAGGGCATTATTGACTCGGTCAAACAGGGGCGTTCCGAGGCTTATTGGGATCAGGTAAAAAGCCTGAAAGTGCCCACCCTATGGGTTCGCGGCGGGAAATCCCAAGAGCTCAGTCCCGAGAATTATGAAAAAGTGCTAGCCAGCAATCCTATGATTAAGGGCGTCGAAATCCCTGGAGCGGGCCACTGGGTCCATTCAGATCAACCTCAGGCTTTCATCGAGGCCCTGCGGATGTTTGTCGGCGTTCTTTAAGCCCCCTCTTTGACTTTTGGCTCTCTGATCAGTAGTTTGAAGCTTCAGAACGGAGTACCAAAAGTTGAAATTCTCAGAGTTGAATTTAGAGTCTAGTTTGTATGCTGCAATCCAAAAGTTGGGTTACGAGGATTGCACCCCGATTCAAGAGCAAGCCATGCCACCAGTTCTCGATGGCAAAGACGTCGCCGGCCTTGCACAAACCGGAACAGGAAAAACCGCGGCCTTTGTGATCCCTATCATGGAGCGTATTTTACGCGCTCGTCCCGTAGCAGGTGAGATCAGCGAAGAACAAAAAGCCCTTATCGAAAAACGTGCTTTTAAAGATTGGAAGCCACAAAACTTTATCCTGATTCTTGTGCCGACGCGCGAGCTGGCGGAGCAGGTTTGGGAAAATGTTGCTAAACTGAGCACAGATTCTGGCTTACGTGGTTTTGCAATTTACGGAGGCACTGGTTACGACAAACAAAAAGAGGCGCTTAAAAACAGCGTTGAATTTATTGTTGCGACACCGGGCCGCTTGATTGATTTGTACAAAGAACACCTTGTTGATTTGAAGCAAGTTCGTGCGATTGTTTTCGACGAAGCCGATCGTATGTTCGACATGGGCTTTAAAGATGACATGAAATTTATTTTGCAACGTGTGCCGCGCGAGCGTCAGTTGTTGGTGTTTAGTGCCACTTTAAATTTCGATGTTTTAAATACAATTTATCAGTTTGGATCTGAACCGATCGAAATCAATATCAGCCGTGATCAAGCCCGCGCTGAAAACGTGAAAGATCAGATCTTCCACGTCGGTAACGATGAAAAACCTCAGCATCTTTTGTCTTTGCTAAAGGTGCATAATCCAAAGCAAGCAATCATCTTCACAAATTTCAAAATGAGTGTAGAGCGCTTAGCGAAATTCTTAACCGATAACAATATCCCAGCGATGGCTATTTCAAGTCTTTTGACACAAGCTCAGCGCAACCGCGTGATTGAGCAGTTCAAGGCTGAAAACAACATGAACATCCTGGTTGCGACAGACGTAGCAGCACGTGGTTTGGATATCAAAGGTGTCGACCTGGTTATCAACTATGAATTGCCGATGGATTCAGAGTCTTACGTACATCGTATCGGTCGTACGGGACGCGCAGGCA
>CAMLMF010000103.1 GCA_946480995.1 uncultured Bdellovibrio sp.
AAGTTTTCTAAAGATCTTTGCAAGCCTTGTAAAGACAGCTCGTCAATCTCACAGGCGACGACACTTTCGGCGTAACCTAAGGTCGGCAGGGTCAGGTTGCCAATACCAGAACCAAACTCGATCATACGGGAACTGGGAAAAGACTGAATCCATTCGCCGATCGTGTCGCAAATAAGTTTGTTTGCTTTTAGGCTGGGCTGTGTGAAGCTTGCGACTTGGCAGTATAGATCCACCGCACGTTCACCCAGCCATGTTTGAAACCACACATTTAGTTCGGGATCGCGCAATTTAAACTCCGAACCAGTCCACACCGGAACTTTGCGGCGTTGACCGATCTCGACAAATGAAACCTTCAGTAACTCTTTAAGGATATTTTGCTCATCCAAAAGGGCTTTGATATCGACGTTGGCAAAATCAAGCCACACCCCTTTTTGTCCCTCGGGCCCGACACGCAGGCGGATCGACCCCTTAGTGAAGGGCCATGAAATCTTACGAAAATCGGTCAGCCAGGCTTGCAAGGCCGGTGACAGCTGTGCGCATACTTCGAGATCTAAAATATTTTTACGGTCTTTGCCGTACAACCCCAAGCGCGAATCCTGAAGGCTAAAGTCCAAACGGTCGCGCAGGAAGGCAGTGCCGGCATTTACAAATTCAATCGGCTCTAAAGGACTTAAGTTCTTGGATATAAATAGTTTATTTAAATGGTCTTTCTTGATCTGAATCTGCTCAGCGTAAGAAAAATCCAGATATTGACACCCTGTGCAATCATCTTTGTAGGGGCAGGGGACTTTTGTGTTAAAAGTGCTGTCCGTAATTTCTGTCAGTTTTCCCATTGAATCCTTGCCCCGACCTATTCGCTGCGATATTCCTAAATCCAATTTAGCAGGTGTTTGGGGGAATGATGAGAGTTTTATTGCTTTCATTGGTTTTGGTTCTAGTGGGTGCATTTTCATGGGCGAATTTCAAAAATCCATGGATGCGTGCGTGCGGTATTGAACAAGGCCAATTCTGGATTGTAAAAAGTGGATCTGAAGAGTTAACGATGTGCTATTTCGGCGAAGCAGCCATTGGTGCCGAAACTTTATTCTTATTTAAATCCCATGCTGACGACACTGATGCTGTTGAAGCTTATAAGAATCGTCTTTCAGCAACATCCGTAAAGGGTGGAGTTTGCGGCGCTTTTGGTGCGGAACTGTTTGAAGGCAAAGACAATCAAGGTCGTTCAACAAATATCTGTCGTTTTAGCGATCAGTCTTTGATTGAAGAGACAACGTTATGGTTGGGGGCCGGTGCTAGTATCAACGAAGGCCTGGATCGCGCTCTTTCTAAAAAGTACTAGTCTTACTTTTGAGTTTCGGGGCGCAAGGTGTAAACACACGAGCTTGCGTCCTTGATAACCCCGTCTTCAAAGTGCAAATCCCGGTGCGTAAATCCTAAGGTCACATGGGGATAAAATTTCTCTGGCGAAAAATCTGAATCATTTCCACCCTTTTTAATAAAGAGCTCGTGCACGGCTTTACGAATATTAAATAAGTTTTCAGCATCGACGACGACGTAATACGTTTCCATGTTGTTGCCACTATTATGTAATACAGACTTGCCGATACATACCGGGGTGTAAGGGGTTTGCTCCATATTCATTTTTTCAGCAATACGGTGGATCTCTTTCATTGAAATCTTTTTCTGCATCTTTTTAAATTCCGGCGGAGTGATCACGGTGATGTGGGCCTCTCCACGATTTAGCAAAGTCCGCTTTTGCGCTTGTTCTAAGCTTATGCGCATCTTTTCAAAAGGCGCATAAGGCAGATCCCAAGACAGATAGGATTTGTGGTCGGCTTTGCTGTCAGAATCAGAAGAGACTTCACGATTTTTCATTTGGATTTCAGCTGCAGCATAGTGCAGCGTTGGCAGTCCCTGTGGGGGCTGACTTGCACAAGCGGAAAGGCTGAAAGCGATCAGGGCCCAATGAAATGGATGCATCATAAGTGTCCTTTTTGACTGTGGTCAGTTGACATAGAAATGCCGTGCTTTTAGGGTACAGGCACTATGAAAAAAGTGAAAGTTCTTCTTACAAGTATTGTTCTTATCTCTTTAATTTCCTGCCAAGGAAAAGACACAAAAACTTCCGCTCCAGAAAAAGCGCCGAGCAGCGGACTTTTTAATGGCGACAAGAATGCCTTGTTGGGCGAAGCACGCCAGCTGACATTCGTGGGTCCTAAGTCGGGGGAAGGGTACTTCAGTCCAGATGGTAAGAAGATGATCTTTCAAAGTGAAAGACACCCCGGCAATCCGTTTTATCAAATGTACATCGTCGATTTGGTAAATGGCAAAACGCAAAGAGTATCACCTGGTGATGGTAAAACCACTTGCGGCTGGATCCATCCGTCAATGAAAAAAGTTTTGTATTCATCCACGCATCTTGATCCTGAAATCAAAAAGAAAACCGCTGATGAGTATGAAAATCGCAAGAAGGCCGTGAAAGCTCGTTATTCATGGAGCTTCGATGATAGCTACGATATTTTCTCTTCTGACTTAAATGGTAAGAACTTACAGCGTTTAACTAAAGAAAAAGGTTACGATGCAGAAGGTTCGTACTCGCCTGACGGCCAGTGGATTGCTTTTGCTTCCAATCGTGCCGGTTACACGGAAAAGCTTGAAGGCGAAGATAAAAAACTTTTCGAACAAGATCCTTCCTACATGATGGACATCTATATCATGAAAGCGGATGGCACTCAGGTAAAGCGCCTGACGAATTCAAAAGGTTATGACGGCGGTCCATTTTTCAGTGCTGACGGCAAGAAAATCACATGGCGTCGTTTTGCACCGAATGGTTCGACGGCCGAGATTTTCACAATGAATGTCGATGGTTCCGAGCAAAAGCAAATCACCAACTTAAAATCAATGTCTTGGGCGCCGTTCTTTCACCCATCAGGTGATTACGTGATCTTTGGGTCCAGTGTTTTGGGTTATTCCAACTTTGAATTATTCATCGTGGACACCAAAGGCACAAAAGCGCCGGTGCGCGTGACCTTTAATGAAGGTTTTGATGGTCTTCCGGTGTTTACACCAGATGGCAACGAACTATCTTGGACACTAAGAAATGAAAAGGGCGAGTCACAAATCATGATGGCGTCTTGGGATGATGCTTTAGCGCGCAGACTTTTAGGTTTGACGGCGCAAGACCCCGTGGCTGGTTCACTAGCACCCGAAGTGCGTGTCGAAGATGTGAAGAAGTGGGTTTACTATTTGGCAGCACCTGAACAACAGGGCCGCGGCACAGGTTCAGCTGAGGAAAAGGTTTACACTGAAAAGATCGCGCAAGCCTTTAAGTCTTGGGGTTTACAAGGAGCCGGACCAAAGGGTTCGTTTTTTGAAACCTTCGAGTTCACTTCTGGTGTTAGTTTAGGTGCTAATAACTCCCTTGAAGTTGTTGGTTCTTATCAGAAGAAGTACGAAGTTTCTAAAGATTTTGATCCGGTGTCTTTTTCAAAATTAGGTGCGTTCCGTGAAGCTCCGATCGTATTTGTTGGTTACGGTATTAAGGCTCCAGCCAGCGATAAAGAGATGGAATACAACTCTTACAAAGGTCTGGATGTGAAAGGCAAGTGGGTGTTGTTGCTTAATGATTTGCCTGCGGATGTAACGCAACAACGTCGTAATTATTTGAATCTGTATTCACGCTTACAACATAAAGTAACGGTTGCGAAAAATGAAGGAGCTCTAGGACTTCTGGTCGCAAATGGTCTTGATAGCGGTTATCCAGAAAACTTCGGCAAGATCAAATTCGAAGGCGCATTGTCAGATTCTTCTATGGGTGTCTTGCGTCTTTCGACGGCCGCCGCTGCGGATTTAATTAAGTTCGCTGGTAAAGAGCTTACGAGTGTACAGAAAACTTTAGATAAGGGACAAATTATTGAGGGTTTCACGATTCCTTCCACGTACTTAAAAGCAAATGTTGATTTGCAATTTAAGAAATCAACGGGGACGAATGTTGTGGCCAAGCTATCATCTGGCAATGCGCAAACTGCTGTGATGATTGGGGCCCATGGCGATCATCTGGGGCACGGTCAGCAAGGCAGCAGTCTTGCTCGAGGTCCTGAGGTTGGAAAGCCTCACTATGGTGCTGATGACAACGCATCGGGTGTCGCCGGGGTTATGGAGCTTGCGCATTACTATGCAAACTTAAAAAAGACGTCACCGCGTGATGTGCAAAAAGATTTATTCTTTGCGGTTTGGTCTGGTGAAGAGCTTGGGAACTTAGGCTCAACTCATTTTACCAAAGAAATCAAAAAGACTGGCATTTCTGCTTATGTAAATATGGACATGATCGGCCGCTTAAATGGTCGTGTGTTTGTTCAAGGGTTGGGGTCTGGCGACACGTGGGCGCAAATGGCAGAAGAAGTGGGGATTCGTACCGCGGTCCCTATGATCGTGCAGGACGATCCTTATTTACCGACGGATTCTTTGGCGTTTTATATGGCGGGGATTCCGACAGTGAACTTCTTTACCGGGTCCCATGCGGAATATCATACTCCTCGCGATGTGGCGGAGCTTGTGAATTATCCTGGCGTTGTGCAGGTGTTAAAAGCAGTACAAGGCTTTACGGGTCTGTTGGTTGATTCTAAAGTTCCAATGGTGAAGTACGTAAAGGTTGCCAGTGGTCAGAACAAGCTCGAAGGCCGCTCTTTCCGTGTCTATTTGGGCACTATCCCAGACTATTCGCAAGAAGGGGTGAAGGGCGTTCGTATCACTGGGGCGTCGAAAGACAGTCCTGCGGAGCTTGCTGGGGTTCAAGACAAAGACGTGATCATCGAGTTTGATGGCACAAAAATCGAAAATCTTTATGATTACGTTTATACTCTACAGTCCGTGAAGCCGAACAAAGAAACCGTTATGAAAGTGTTAAGAGACAACAAGGTTGTCGAGCTGAAAATAACGCCGAAATTAAAAGATTAGGTTTCGGTTCGTATTCTTCCCGAGCGATTCCTGATGAGTTAAAAAATTAACGAAATCTGGACTCGCTCCGCTTTAACCATCCGTGGTTCTATAAGTGTCATCACTAGATGAAGTTATGGAGCCGCAGGATCATGTCCTCATTTGTCGAAGAATTTAAAAAATACCAAAAACAAGAACGCTTTTTAACGGGAGCCATGGTTCTTGCGTCGATCTTGTCGCCGATTTCTTTTACGGCATTGACGAATCACAAAGTGCATTGGGTGTTGTCGTATGGAACGGCCGTAATTCTTTTAGGAGCCGCAGCGCGATTGTATGTGGTTCGTAATCGTGTGGCAGAAAAGTTAATTCGTAAGTATGAAACTTTAGAAGTCGGCGCAGTTCTAGCAAAAAAATTGACCCCCAAAAATCCGCGTCGCTTCGTCATTACCAACACAGGGTATAATCATTTTTATTTAAAATGCCTCAACACGGGCGAACAAGTTCTCGTGTCTAAACACAGAGTCCGAGAAGATTTCGACATTGCAAATTGATTTTTCAAACAGCGCAAGGGACTCTTTTTAGGTGCATAACCAAATGGAGTTTATATGGCTGATCTGGAACCGCAAAGAGTCCCTGAAACAAAAAACTATGAAGCCAAAAGTAAAGGGGCCGGTGTCGACCCTGAAGCCTATCGTGAAGAGATTCGCGAATTGGTGGAAAATTTGGTGCGCCGTTTGGTCGATGATCCGAACTCTGTGAGCGTGGGGATCTTTTTAGGGCCCAAGACCACGGTTTTTAGAATTAACTGTTCTAAGGAAAACCTAGGACAAGTGATCGGTTCCCAAGGGAAAACTATCATGGGATTAAGAGCCGTGGTGCATGCGATGACCGCGCGAATCGGCATCCGTTCGATCGTTGAAATTCCAGTTTGAGGGCGAAAATTAAATGTTTTTACAATGTAAATCGGCGGGGAGTGGTGAACTCCCCGTTTTTTTTAATAGCTCCCCAAGTCAAAGTGATTTTTTTGAAGCCAAATATGAATCCCTTGATAGTCTCTTTTGGCTAACTAAGCAGATTTTTATTTTAAGGGGGATCTTTATGAAAATGCTTATTTCTTTATTGGTGGTCAGTGCTTTAGTAACGGCATGTTCAAGCGGTGGCGGCGGAGGCAGCGCGGGACCTAGTGCTCCGGGAGCGAATTTTAAGCCCAATGAAAAACCAGCCAATGCAGCCTCTATGCAAGATGTTGAAGCGATGTTTGCGCAACTTAGAAAATCAGAGGAACTTCTTCCAGAAAACAACGCGATCTTTAAAGCGGTTTTGGCTGGCGCAGAAAAACAAATTGTTTCGGCTCAAGATAAAGAAATCGCGATCCGTAAGTTGAACCCACAAGGTGCGACTTTCTTGGCGAATATTCTTACTAGCTGCACAATCAGTGATGCGCAATCGTTTGGTGGAAATGAACCACCTCAGGTAAATGTGCCGGTGAGAAAAAATGGATACCTGTCAACTCGTGGTACAAAATGTCCATACATCGTCAACGAACAGGTGCAACAAGACACGACTTATACAAGTGCTTCAAACACCTCCGTGGTTGGAGTTGTCAAACAAGTTTCAGTCGTGACAAAAGATATCTTGGATAATCAGGTTATTATGGCCAGTGGGCTTATTGCTTTCAATCAAACCATGGATATGACTAACAACTTCACGGTCACTCAAAGCAACAATACATCGACAATGAATGCGCTGGTTTCTGGTACCGGAACCATCGAAATCAAAATGGTCGATGCAACTGGCGAGGGTAAACTTTCAGGGCCAGTGACGGTCCAGGGAACCTTTGTAAACGGCATCATGGATATGCACATGCTTTTTGAAGGCGTTTCTAAAAAAGGTGTGGTTCGTGTGGTCGTGCAAATGAACACTAACACAGGTTTTAAAGTCTTCGTTAACGGCGAGGAAGTTTCTCCTGAAAAAATCGGCGGATTGCCAAAAGCTTTTACAAATTCTATTGAACAGTAACAGAATTTAAACCTCTAGGGGCGCAAACACCCCTAGAGGCCGTATCTTTTTGTCAATATCCTAAACACTCCTGTCTTTTTGTCACACCTTTCGTAAACTTCCGCTGAAAGTCCTTAAAAGTGTTAATATCCTTTGCCGAATCAAGCCAAAGGAAGTTTATGAAGACGTTTATTTCATTATTAGTTCTGGTTAGCTCTGTATTGACAGCCTGTAATAGTGACAGTGGTAATACTGAAGTTGATTTTAAGCCCTTTGAAAAACCAGCCAATGCAGCTCCGCAAGAGTACGCCGAAGGCCTTTTTATAAAAATTGAAGACAGCCGTAAGTACATTCCTGAAGAGGAGACCATTTTTAGCAAGGTGCTAAAAGGGGCTGAGTCCGAAGTGGTGACATCTGAAGATAAAAACAGAAAACAATCGTTGGCACTTCTTAGCAATGAAGGTTTGCGTTTCCTTAAGAGTATTCAAGAAAAATGTAAAATCACTAATGCCGTAACCCAAAGAGAAGGCCTTGGTGAGATGGTTAAAGGAGTCCCGCACAAATCAGAGGGAAGCATGTCCCTTATGGGTGCTGATTGTCCTTATACGCTTTCTGCTACTGGTACGACTGAATACACTATTACGCATTCAGAAAAAAACGGCACTTCTTCGATGACTTCATTCACGTTGAATATCCAATCAGCTAAGCAAGCCTCTATAAATGATGCTCGTGTGGCCTCTTTAAGTGGTGTTAAGGGTCAGCTTCTTGAGATGACTGCGGGCGGAGCTCTTACGTTAAGAAGCTCGTTAAACGACACTAAGCCCACAATGAATGGTGTGATTTCGGGTGTAGGAAAGATCGAAT
>CAMLMF010000104.1 GCA_946480995.1 uncultured Bdellovibrio sp.
CTCGATAACCTCCATACGGTCCAAAAGCGGACCCGGAATTGTCTCAAGACTGTTTGCCGTCGCAATAAACATCACTTTCGATAAATCAAAAGGCGTATCCAAATAATGATCTTGGAAACTTCCGTTTTGTTCTGGATCTAAGGTTTCCAGCAAAGCGCTTGCTGGATCGCCGCTGAATCCACGAGAAAGTTTATCGATCTCATCCAGGATAAAAACCGGATCATTTTCGCCGGCTTTTTTAATTCCGGCAATAATACGTCCAGGTAAAGCGCCGATATAAGTACGACGATGCCCGCGGATTTCCGCATCATCTCGCACGCCACCCAAGCTTACGCGCACATATTTTTTGCCCAAGGCCCGCGCAATACTTTTTCCTAAAGAAGTCTTGCCAACCCCTGGGGGTCCAATAAATAGCAATATAGATCCTTGATGCGACTTGCGCAGTTTCATCACGGCCAAGTGTTGCAAGATGCGCCCTTTGATTTTATCTAGACCATAGTGATCCTGATGCAGAATTTTTTCTGCCTCATCCAAGTCGATCTCTTTTTGTGGTGATGACTGATTCCATGGAAGGTCCAGCATCAATTCCAAGTGCGTGCGAATCATTTGGTATTCCGGTGATGAAGCGCCCACGGACTCTAAGCGTTTCAACTGGCTTTGTGCTAAAGTTAAAGCTTCTTCGCTCATTCCGGATTTTTCTAAGCGCTCCTTGAACTTTGCTAGTAAGTCCCCATTTTCACCTTCACCCAATTCGCTGCGAATCACGCGCATTTGTTCGCGTAAGATCGCCTCTTTTTGATTTTGTTGAAAGTTTTCATTTAGCTTATCGCGAATTCCGCGTTGAATTTTCAAGCGTTCCTTTAACTCTTGCATCAGGTCTAAGAGTTTCAAGGTACGGTCTTTCAGCGATACGATTTCTAAGATATTTTGTTTATCTTGGATGGCGATGTCAGCATAGGCCGCGCACATATTAGATAAAGTTAAAAGATCATCGACATCGCCGATGACGTTGCGGATTTGGCGCGTGTCGCCCGGAAGCTGCTCTAAAAGTTCTTCGCTTAAAGTTTTTAAACTAGAAAATAAAGCCTCTTCGGTTTTTTTATCAATCGTGCCACGATCCTCGACGCTTTCACTTTGTACTTCAAAAAATCCTTCTGTGCTGCGACTTTGCACCACGCGAATACGCTGGTGTGCTTTCACGAAAACACTATAACTTCCGTCTTCATCCATGCGAAAGGATTCGATTTTAGCTAAGGTTCCTACCGAATACAGATCTTCCATTTTGTCGGCATTCGTCAGCGGATTTTTTTGCGTTAGTAAGATAACCCAGTGGTTATCGCGCAGGGCTTTTTGCAAAGCAGCGATGCTTTTTTCACGACCTACACGCAAAGGCATACTGATGTCTGGAAACAAAACAGAATTCTTAAGCGGAATGACGGGGATAAAGCCAGAGACGTAAGACATTTTGTACCTCATTTCTAAGTCCATAAGGGCTTAATGTAACAAACATGAGCACGAATTAGGTGTCGTCAAGTTCGTGGGTCTTAAAAATTGTCGCACATCTCTGTTTTGATGGGTCTTTAGAGGTCGTGTACTTTGGCAGGCTGTATAATAGAGATCAGGCTTTAAAGCCGTCAGTCAATGCGATGTCTCTAGTTAGGCCGCCAAAGGGACCGCAATAAACGGACTCTTCTAACCAGGTCATTTCCGTGGGCAGTTCATCTTTAAAAAGCACCTTGGTCCAGAAGCGATTGGTATTGTCCCAACTGTATCCGCGTCCCTTTAAGAAATCCTTAGATTCAAAGGGAGCTGAACTTGCGATCACCTGAGTCATCGGGCGACGAGCATTGTTTAAAAGTTCAAAGAGGTAAGGCTTCTGCGAAGTCTCATCCGGCAAGCTGATTAAGTACAACAACGCATCCACATCGTTAATAGCGCGATGGGATTCCGTAAAAAAGCCGTGATAGATATTTAGTAATTCTAACTTAGAGCTGGTAAAGCCTTTGGCGCTCCAGTCGACTTGTTTAAATGTGCAGGCCCACACGCGCTCTGTTGAAGCCTTTGATTTGCGATCAATAAAAGGGCGATCAAAACGAGCGTTATGCGCAATCACTAAACTAGATTCTTCAAATAAGGAGTTTACTGTGGCCCAGTCGATATTTTTTCCTGCGACCATGTCGTTTGTAATCCCAGTCAATGCGGTGATTTCTGCAGAAATTTCGCGACCTGGATCTTGAAAGCTTGAGTAAGATTTTCCTAAAGAAAGTATTTCACCCGTGTTGCGATTAAATAGAAACTGGCGCACACCGATTTCAATGATCGCATCGTCGTTCTGATTAAGACCTGTGGTTTCAACATCAACAACCACGCCAACACGAACGATGTCTTTATTTTGCTCAGCCCAAGCTGGCGTTGCGTAAGCAGGAGTTTGCACGGGACAGCCCTCTAGTTTTTTTAGAGTCACAGTCTTGCCGTCTTGTGCTTTGCCAATCCAACGAAATGCCATGGGTGAATCCTTTGTGTTAGGTCGTTATATTTTTATGTGATCCAGCAAATGTAAAGATTTTTTTTAAGGAAAGGTTAGTATTAACTCATCGGAGGCTTTATGGCCAAAGTCTTAGTTATTTACGCATCGAGATATGGACAGACTGAAAAAATCGCTAACTATGCCGCTGAACGACTTCGTCATTTAGGACACACCGCCGACACGTGGAATATTCTTGGCAATGGATCATTTAAGGTCAGCGACTATGAGGGAGTCATGATAGGGGCAGGGGTCTATGGCAATCGCTTTCCGCGCCGCATGTTGCAAGTCGTGCGTGAGCAAAAGCGCAGTCTTATAAAAAAACAGACAGCCTTCTTTTCAGTGTGCATGGGGATTGTTGAAGAGGAGCCCCGCGTGCAAAACGAAATTCGCAATATCGCGATCGACTTTTTTGAAGCAGCCGAATGGCGACCCACACGTTGGACAACTTTTGCTGGGGCCATTGCCTACAGCAAGTATAACTTTTTCTTAAAGTATTTTATGCGCTTTTTAGCGTCACGGGCTGGTCACGACACAGATTTTTCTCGGGATTACGAGTTCACCGACTGGAAGGACGTACAGATCTTTGTCGATGAATTTTCGCAAAGTCTGCACCGCCGACCCGATGTCCGAGAAACCTTTGCGCGGACGGATTTTTAAGGCGACGAGCTTCTAAAATTCTTTCGAGGTGGGTGTTGATTTCGCACTCCATAAAGGACCTTAACCTTATAAAGGAGGTCTCTTATGTATTTGTCCATCTCAGTAAATCGCCTGATCCTTATTTTTTCTACTTTCTTATTTTTAGTTTCCTGTGCTGAAGAAGAGCAGGTTCCTACGGGGGCCGTCGCACCGGCGGCAGAAGCTCCCAAGGCCACGACTCAAGGGCCATCGCCAGAAGACTCCTTCGCTGCTGATTACTTTAAGACCGCAATTTTAGAAAATCCTCAGCCAAACTCCTATGGAGTCCTGGTGACTTGGGCACCTTTTCAAGGGGCCTTGCGGATTTTTGCTGAAGGTCGCCTGGTGGGGATGGCCTCAGGAGGGCAATCCTCTCTTACTTTTCCTACGGCGGGAGGGCGGCATTTGCAGTTAACTATCGAAGCCAAAAGGGACTCGCAAGCAGCTTTTGAGACGGTCCCTGTCTCTGTTCAGATTCCTTCGGACTTTGTTATTGGTAAAGACTGGACCTTATCTGAAAACACCAAGATCGACGTCAATCGCGTGTTCCTGTTGTCAGGCGTGACGATTACAACCCTTAATTTCAATTTGGATATCACAGCGAAGAAATTTAGCGCAGACCGAATCGTCATTCAGAATTTTCCAGCCGATGCAAAGGCCCCTAGGGAAAAAAATGGACGTGATGGAGGGGGAATAAGTCTTCTTGCAGAGCAGGCCCAGGGGCGGCTTAGTGTAATTTTATCAGGGGAAGACGGTGGGGATGGTAAAAAGGGTGCGGTAAGGCCCATGGTTTCTAATTCCGCTACCTGTGTTGGCACCTCCGGCGGGAATGGTGGTAATGCCGGGGGGCTTGTTGTGAAAATTAAAGATGGAGCAGGCTTGAACGTTGACGTCGCAAAGCGAGTTGGACAAGGTGGCTTGGGGGGGCTGAAAGGGCTTGCTTCCGAAAACCCTGAAGATCTAGTAAATTTTCCCTGCGACTTTAATGCTCCGAACGGGGTAAATGGCAAAACTGGTTCGCTTTCAGAATCCTGTGTAAAGCGCTTTGTCGACCAAGCTATGGAATGCAAGTAATGTGAATATTTCAACGGTCCGAGGGCGTCCTTGTCCTTGTACTGGATTCTCGGTAATAAGAGCCTCTATATTTTTTGGGGGTTCTTATGAAGTCAGTATTGATGTCTGTCGCGATATTTCTGTCATTTTCTGTAGCTCATGCGTGGTGGTCTCCGAATGAAGGTATTCGTGTGAATTGCCAAGCTTATGACTCTGCTGGCGCTGTTGTTACCGAAATTCGTGTTGAAGGCTATACCGTAAAAATCTCAACGGCAGAGCAAGTTCAAACTTTCCAAACTAGAATCTATCAAACAAACAATAGCAAGGTTTGGGAACATGCAAAATTTGAACTGCACGTAGCTTTGCAACAAAGCTCTTGGGGTGGCTCTGGTCACGCAGGAACTTTGATTGAAAAATCAAATGGCACCTTGAAAGATACTATCTTGTGGTGTGTTCCAGAAATTCAAAACTAGTTCATGAAAAAGACGGCGGCGCCACGGTCGGAAATTAAAAAGTTGCAAAAGGATCTCAACACTCTTTTTGCAATTCCTGTGTCAAAAAAACTGTCTAAAGATTTTTTGCCGGAATATCCTTTCGATGCACAACTTCTGTCTTTAAGTTCCCTTTATCGGCACAGTCGCAAATCTTATTTGGCTTTGGGTGGAACTTTTGCTCCACGCGTGTGTTCGACCATGCGTTCTTTAAGTGCTCAAGATCTTTTTCAAGATCAAATTGATTACAGTCCGATTTTTTCAGAGCTTACATGGTTTAAGGATCACTCCCATGAGGTGGTCGATCCGGAAGGCATGTTAAAAGCTTTTTCTTTTTATAACGAGATTTCTTTATATCACGAACAAAATCACCGCATCTTGTGGCGTCTTTTGCCGCCGGCTCCCAAAGAAGTGACAGACTTCTGTCGTTACCTTGATTTTGCAGAAAGTTTGGTCGTGACCCTGGATCTTGCTTTGGGGGATGAGATTGGCGGCGAGCTGTCGCCAGTTTTTGAAAAAGTCAAAGCGATCTATCGTCCAGGGGGCGAGGATCATTGGGCGCAACAATCCAAAGCAGAATATCGCCAGTATTTGCATGCGTTGCTTTATACGACGTACCTTGTTCTGCAATTGATTAATCCGGAAGACATTCCCAAGGCCGTGGCTTATGTGGTGGGTGCTCCTAAGAAAATGACCAAGGATGCTGTTCGGCGTGGTCAGGAGCTCAGCGAGCTCTTTACCCTGAACACCAATCAACAATGGCAACGTCTGTTCTGGCAAAAGGCGCAAAAGAGTCTGGCGCAACTACATAAGAATTCAAACGAAGAAATTTTCTATATCGCGGAAGATCCGTTGGATTTCGAAGAAGAATTCGTTATTGCCAATCGCGTTTTTGATTTCTTCGGTCTTTAAGATCTGCTTCAATATTGATATGGCAAAAGATCTTTTAGACCTGCACGGATTTAAGACAGATGAAGTAGAAGACGCAATCGATAAGTTTTTGATGCGTGTGGCGAATTCCAATTTAAAACGAGCGCGTATCATGACTGGCAAGGGGACGGGCGCAGTTAAGGCTGTTGCGATTAAGTACCTGAATCTTGCCGGCTATCATTGGTCTTACGAAAAACTATCTAATGGCAAAAACAATGAAGGCTGTTTGGTCATATTTCTTGAGTAAGGCACCTCCGTCGGGCGCCGTTTAATTATGCAGCCTCTTGCTTTATCTTTGGCAGGGTGATCACAAAACAGGAATGGGGACTGTCGTCCGCAATTTTCAACGAACCATGAAGGCTTTTTATAATTCCGTGTGAAATGCTTAAGCCTAAACCAGTTCCCTTGCCCACGGGTTTAGTCGTAAAAAAGGGATTAAAGATTTTTTCTTTTAGTTCCGCCGGAACTCCTGCGCCACTGTCGATCACCCGAAGCTCCAAGTTTTCGGGGCCGTCTTGCACCTGCACTTCAAGCCATTTTTCAGGACTGTTTTCAATCGCATCGTGAGCATTATTAATAAGGTTCAACAAGACTTGGCACATCTGTGCGGGGCGGCAAGAAATGTATATTGGTGAACTTGGAACCGACACGCGCAAGTCAATGCCGTGCAACTTACAGCGTTCACTGCACAGAGCTACAGTATCTTCGACGATTGATTGAATATCGCACCTGTCTAAGGGGTCGTCGGCAGCGTTTCGAGCAAAAGACTTCAGACCTTTGACGACTTTATGTATACGATCTACCGTTCGATCAATTTGTGCGAGGGAATGTTCCAAAGCATCTAGGTCTGGCATCGGATCCTTGATATTTCTTGTCGCTTGTCCGGTGAGCAGTTTGATTGTGCCCAGAGGAGTATTTACCTCATGGGCGATTCCGCCGGCCATTTCACCTAAGGCAGAAAGTTTCGAGGCTTGAATGTTCAATGTCTTTTGCTTGTCGAGCTCTTGGGTGCGTTCCTGAACCAAACTTTCAAGGTCTTCATTGTGACGAGCCAGTATCGTGTCACGAGAGTTTACGGCCTGAATCATTTCATCAAATGAGGACGCGAGCAAAGCGATCTCATCCTTACGATCATCGAATTTGTTAAATGAGATGGTGTAGTTGCCCTTGGTGACTTCTTTGGTTTCTTGAATAAGCGCCAGAAGAGGTCGAGAAACTTCACGTCGTAAAACGACGAACAATACACAAAGTTCCAAAGCCAATGAAAACAATCCTGCGCCAAATAAAAATCCGACATTTTCTGCTGCGGCTTTGCGAATGATTGATTTAGGGTATTCGGAAACTAAGTACCAACCAGGGCCCGCAATTTCAGCGACGGCCAAGTAATTGTCATGATCGTCAGACTGAATGCTGCGCGATTTATCAGAGGAAAGAAGTTTAAATTGAGATGATAGGACAGGGTCATGACTTGAGGTCACATCTAAGATCCCATCATTCTTTTCAATTTCTTTAAGATGCAGGGGGTGTGCAATGAGGCGACCATCGTTGCGGACGATATAGTTTCTTGCGCCTTTTAGATTATTGTTCAGCGTTCTTTGGATTAACTCCGTAACGAGCACGTCGTGATGAACCGACCCCAGAAATTCACCATCATGATAAATGGGTGTTGATCCGGTGACCATCCAAATTTTTGAAACCTTGTCGTAGAATAATCCTGTCCACTGAGTTTTTTTGCCAGGATTCTTTGCGGGTGTGGAAACGGCGGCATATTCTTCATTTGGGATATTCAAAGCCTCGGTTGCTTTGTGTACCCACAGAGGTTCTTCGGGCCAGTAAAGTACAATCGCGTTCTGCGGAAAAGTAAAATAAGTATCTTGGAATCTGGCATGGTAGGCCGGCCCCATGCGTAAGGAAGTGTCATATGATGCGAGAATTTTCGCCATGAACTTCTGGTCAAGTTTTACTCCTTTGCTGATAAATACGCCGGGTCCTGTTTTGCCATCGAAACCTGCTTTTCTATTTCGGATCAAACCATCCGGATAGGTTTCGACCAGTTGTTGAAATGTTTTTGCCAGCTGGGGACTGTGTAGGTAATGGAGGTATTTAC
>CAMLMF010000105.1 GCA_946480995.1 uncultured Bdellovibrio sp.
CTTTATGATAAAAGGGGGGTGGCTCAATATCCCTCTTGTGCCGGGAATCTCTGTGCCTTTTGCTAGCTTTGGTTGGTTTCCTGTCTTCGTCGAGGTTTTTAGTGTTGTGGCATTTACACTGCTATTTTTTAAACCCGCAAACCGTTTGTCTTATGTTCTGGCGACAAGCGCTCTGATTCTTCGCAATGTCTCTTCGCATTTAACGGTAGGTGTTCATACCGCTTCAGTTTTTTTAATCCCCCTGTTGTTGTTATCTCTGCAGCCACCAAGCAAAGACAACTCCAGCAAAGTTCGCCAACGTCTTATCGTCGCGATCGCGATGATGTATCTTTTTTCTGCTTTGTTTAAAATCAACCAGACGTTTTTGTCTGGAATTGTCGTTGAAAAAAGTTTTTATTATCGCCTATCGCTAAAGGCGTTTTTAGACTGGTTAGCAACATTTAAAGCGACAGTACTTTTGGGGCCCTTGCTAGAGTTCTTCGCTTTTTTTATAGTTTTTAAAAGATGCCGAAAATTCGCTTTGACGTGCGCCTTGCTTTTTCATCTTTTCGTTTCTGTGTGGATATTTCTCAGTGTGGGCTTGGCTATTTTCGGTTGTTCTATTTTATTTTTATTCGACCAAGAGCAAGATTTGAAGTTTTATTATCGACGACTTGTTTTTGTTAGCGGGGCTTTAACTTCGGCTTTGTACTTGATGAACTTCGAATTCACTGAAGGTCTTACGCTTTCTCGGGCAGGTCTCTATGATGCGATGTCGATCGGTGTGGCGGCTCTGGCAACTTTTTGGGCCTTTTCATTGCTTGTTAAATTAAAATCTGAACCGGTTCACTACGTTTCCAAGATGGGCAGCTTGTTGCCGATTACGTACGTCGCTTTGTCCTTCTCCTTAAGTTGGCCCGAACCCTTTGGTTACACTCAATACGCGGGTTTGCCTGGTACTGCCTATGTCACGGTGCTGCCTCTTCATGAAGTGCAAAGGCACCCTCAGGTGCTTAACTTGGGGCGGCGATGGCGGACGCGAGGTTTAAGTTTTTCTGACTCTAACGAATTTGTCGCGATCTTCCCGACGCAAATTATGGAACGAAATTTTTTGGCCTACTATGGCCAACTGGAACCGCTGTGTGAGTACAAGTCCTACACTCCGTTAAAGGGAGTGAATATCGAAAGTTTAGTTCAGGATTATGGTTTTAGAAGACAAGCTTTTGATTCTTTGCAGGCACAGTCTTGCCGTTTATCGACGCCTGAATAGTTTTCCTAAAAACTTGTTCCGTAACCCACGCGCAAAATCATCTGTTTGGCCGACGACGCTGCATTGTCCGGGAACATTGCATAGTCAAACTGCACAGGAACAAAGCTTGTGCGACTAAGCTTATAATCTAAACCCAAAGAGCCGACGATGGTTTGATTTGTGCTAATTTTGCTGGTGTCTAGGATGTTACTGTCCTTACCAATTGCAAACAGAAAGCCCAAGCCGGCCCCTAGCCACACATCCATTGTTTGATTGTGCACAAAAGAATAGCGCACGACCGTTTCAATGCCAAGATAGCTGATGTTCACCTTACATTCTGAACTGGCACACACAGTGCTTGTTCCTGTGGCTTGTAAAGTTTCGTAACCAACAAGCACTCTTGCACTGAAGTTTCCGTCAATGTGCGGTTGGTAAAAACCTGACACGTTAAAGCTGTTACCGGCAAGGGATACTGAGCCTGAAGTCAGTTTGACGGTCATTGCATTATTGGCCATGCCCGCAGTGAACCCCCAAGCAGATTTGCCTCCGCCAGATCTTCCAGCCGAGCGAGCCGCTTTGCCGCCCGCTAATACTAAGTTTAAGTCCATGCTCATGCGGCCTTTGACGATATCCGCGACAGCGCGACCGTTTTTGACTTGTTTGACTTCAAGAAGGGCCCGAGTCCGGCCATCATTCGAGCGTGCGGTCAGGCGATCCCCCGCAGAAAGACTTTCGCCTTCAAGGTCCACAAGGGTTCGGTTGCCTTTGACTGCAACGGGGCGAAGAGCCAATGCCGGAAGTGAGAATGAAATAAAGGCGAGCAAAATGATGGTGGTTTTCATAGTGTCCTTATCGACACTCTGAGAATGAAATTCATGGGGCTTAGGTCTGGGATCAGTAAAAAGTGCAAAATAAGACCCTTAGGATCGGATTAGGGCTTTCTCTGGCAGCCCTTTTAAGGCATAAAGGCACTTAATCAGGGTGAAAATATGGCGAAATCAGCAAAGAAAAAGTCGAATAAAAAAGCGAATAAGAAGTCAGCGATACAGAATGAGTATTCTCACGACATCCCCGTGGCCGTGCGCGATATTTTAGAAAACGTGCGCCCTACGCCGATGATTCGAAATGGCTTAAGCAACGACGAAAAGATTGAAAAAATCACCGCAAAGTTCACAGATATTATGGAAACTCTTGGTCTGGATTTGAGCGACGACAGTTTGCGCGAAACGCCTCATCGGGTCGCAAAAATGTATGTCAACGAAGTGTTCGGTGGCTTGGATCCGAAGAAGTTTCCGAAAATGACAGTGATTGAAAATTCGATGAAGTACGATCAGATGATCGTAGTACAAAACATCAACTGTTTATCTTTCTGTGAACACCACTTTTTACCGATTGATGGATTTGCGACCGTGGCCTATATCCCAAATAAAAAAGTGATTGGCCTTTCAAAAATTAATCGCGCCGTTCAATATTTTTCCCGTCGTCCGCAAGTGCAAGAACGCTTAACGAAACAAATCGCCGATTGCTTGCAATACATCTTGGGCACGGAACATGTCGCTGTCCACATCAATGCCAAGCACTATTGTGTGATTATGCGCGGGATTGAAGATGCCGGCAGCACAACTTCGACAGCGGACTTGCGCGGGCACTTTAAGTCTCGCCAAGAAACGCGCGAAGAGTTCTTGCAACATTGTAAAACTAAAGTCTAAGAGCGAAGATTAAGACAAAGCCCCGCTGAAGGGGCTTGGTTGTTTTTAAGGTTTTATGCTTTTGCGTTGGCATCTACAGTAGACTGCAAAAGCTCACGCGAATTTTTTGACAATGCGTCCACCGCTAAAATACGACGAACTTCCGTCAATGCTTTTTCTTTCATGTCTTTATCAAGCTTAGCCACAAAATTGAACGCTGCCGATAGTCGTGCGCCGACTTGTGCGTTCTTCGCATCGACTTCAATAATCATATCCGCATAGAACTTGAAAGCATCACTTTTCGGGTCATGGAATTTAATCAAGTTCGAAGCAAAAGCTCGCAACAACGAATACACATTATTTGGATTCGTAATGCTAAATGCAGGATGCTTCGTCAATGCTTTGACGTCTTGTAAAGTCTGCTGACGATTCAGCGTAATTGCCTGGGTCGTGAACCATTTGTTGATCACCACCGAATCGTTTTTCCATGTTTCATAGAAATGCTGCAAAGCTGTTTCGCGATAAGCAGAATCCGTATCCGCCAAGATCATCAAAGCATAAATACTGTCCGTCATATTTTGAGCTTCCCAGTATTGTTTATTGACGATCTCTAAGATTTCCGAATCTGGAAGTTCTGCCAGTAAGCCCAAAGCTTGGTTTTTCAAACCGCGGTGACCGAATACTTTGGTGTCACGACTTTTCGGTTCAACGCCATGGTACTTACGATAAATCTTAAGCAGCTGTTCGCGATTTTCACGGGCGATTGCCACACGCACGGCTGTGCGGGCCGCATGGAATGCCGGGGCGTCTAGGATCGCTTCTTCTTGAGCAAGGACCGCATAGCTTGGCAGGTTGAGCATCTTCGCCTTGAACGCCGGGTCCATGGTTTCATCGGCAATAATGCCACTGATCGCTGACAAATAACGTTTGTCGACCACGAGTTCCTGTTTTGCGCGGGCTTTGCCGATCAAGTCATGCAACAAGTTTATCGCAATTTTTTGCGACATTTCCCGACGGTTGAAAGAATCCGTGTCTTTTTCCATCAAGAAATAAAGATCGTCAGAATTAGCATTCCATTTTAAATGAATCGGTGCAGAGAACTCACGCAACAAAGACAACACCGGACGTTCCGTGATGCCCGTGAAGGTGACGGTTTCCTTTGCCTCTTTCAATTCAATCAAGCTTTTGCCATCAGAATTGATGTGGATTTTCGAAGAGTTCAATTTCAACTCTTTCCCGTTTTTGTCCAAAAGACCCATCATCAAAGGAATGTGGAACGGCTCCTTCGTCGGTTGATTCGGAGTCGGTGGGCATGTTTGCTCAAGATGCAAAGTGTATTCGCCCTTGGCTTGGTTGTATTCTTCTTGCACGCTGACAACTGGAGTTCCGGCTTGTGTGTACCAACGTTTAAATTGTGTAAAGTCTTTTTCGTTCGGCTCGGCAATCGCCGCGGCGAAATCTTCAGTCGTGACCGCTTGGCCGTCGTGACGTTTAAAGTATTCATCCATGCCCCGACGGAAGCCTTTGCGGCCGACAATCGTTTGCATCATGCGAATGACTTCAGAACCTTTTTCGTAAATCGTCATCGTAAAGAAGTTATCCACCGCCATGCACGATTCTGGGCGGACGGGGTGAGCATTGGGACCTGCGTCTTCCGCGAACTGTCCGGCGCGCAAAGAATCGACGTCGTCAATTCTTTGCACTCCACGGTCGGTCATGTCGGCTGAAAATTCTTGATCACGGAATACTGTTAAACCTTCTTTTAAAGAAAGTTGGAACCAACTGTTTACCGTTACGCGATTGCCGGTCCAGTTGTGGAAGTATTCATGCGCCACTACCGATTCAATCGCATGAAAGTCTGAGTCTGTTGCAGAATTCGCATCAGCTAAAACCAAACGCGAGTTAAAGATATTCAAACCTTTATTTTCCATGGCGCCGGCATTGAAATCATCAATCGCCACGATCATGTAATCGTTTAAGTCATATTCAAGTCCGTAAGTGTCTTCATCCCACTTCATCGATTTTTTTATTGAATCCATGGCGTGGTGACAGCGGTCCTGTTTGCCGTGGGCGGCATAAACTTCTAAGTTCACTTTGCGACCTGATTTTGTCGTGAAAGAATCTCGGATCACACCCAAGTCACCAGCGACCAAGGCAAACAAATAGCAAGGCTTCTTGTGCGGATCACGCCAGAAAGCTTTGTGACGGCCATTACCGATGTCTTCTACTTTCAGGCGGTCACCATTAGACAACAAAACAGGATACTTTGCTTTGTCAGCCTCGATCGTCACTTCGTACGAAGTCATCACATCCGGGCGATCTAAGAAATAGGTGATCTTGCGGAAACCTTGGGCTTCACACTGAGTACAGAAGATGCCGTTTGATTTATATAAGCCTTCCAAGGAAGTATTGTTCTGAGGTTGCAGTTCAGTTTCGATTTCTAAAGTGAAAAGGTCGGGGACACTCGAAATAATAAGTTCTTCCGCTGTGACCTGGTATTGGTTGGCAGAAAGGGTTACGCCATCAATTTTTACGCTGATTAGTTTCAGCTCTTCGCCGTTTAAACGCAGCTCCGCGTTTTTGGTGCTCTTGCGCAGGCGGCTTTTTGCGGTGACTCGACAAAAGTCTTCGTTCAAAACAAAATCAAGACTCACTGAATCTAAAGTAAAATCTGGAACTTTATAGTCTTTAAGATAAATTTTCTCTTGTTTCATAACGCCTCGATTCAGATAATAAACCCATGAGTTTGCTAATCACGTCTATCACAATAAGCACCCCGCATCTACAGGACATGCTGAGTTTTTATAGAATTATCGGCTTTCAATTTACAGCGTCAAAAGTTGATAAGGGCAGTGAAATGCATAGAGCAACTCACAATGCGGTGGAGTTTTCATTGTACTCGGCCGCAAACCCGCAAAAGTCTCAAATTCCAAGCCTGCAATTGGGTTTTAAAATTCCTGAATTGGAAAAAGCGGTGGAGCAATTGACCCAAGTTCCAGGCGCCATGTGCATCTTGGATCCGACCGATATGCCTGACGGCAAAAAGGCCATCGTGCTTGATCCCGATGGCCATTCCATTGAACTTTGTCAGATTTAAGAACTACTGTAGCTCGGTGATAAACTGAGCTGTCGATGCTTCGACTTGTGCGCCCTTGGGCTCGAATTCTCCACCTAAATGCTTGTGCAAAAACTCCTCGATGACGGCATTCGAGGCTAAATTATTTTTCGCTTTATGAAAGCCATGGCCCTCATCCGGGAATAAAACATACTCAACCGGAATGTTTTTCTTTTTCATCGCATTAAAAATTTGATCAGCTTCTGCCTTTTTCACACGGGGATCGTTGGCGCCCTGTAAAATAAGCAGCGGTTTTTTGATTTTATCGACGTGATTTAAAGGCGAACGCTCTTTTAAAATCGCTCGGCCTTCGGCGGTTTCTGGATTGCCAACACGACGGAAAAGATTGGCGCGGAAGCTGGCCCAATATGGTGGAGCCGAAGCCAGCAACGTTTCCAAGTTCGACGGACCCACGATATCCACGCCGGCCACAAAAGTTTCTGGGGTGAAAGTCAGTCCCGCTAAAGTCGCGTATCCGCCATAGGATCCGCCCATGATCGCAACTTTATTGCGATCGGCGTGACCATTGGCAATAGCCCACTCGACCGCGTCAATAAGGTCATCGTGCATGGTGCGACCCCACTGTAAATCGGCGGCGTTTAAGAATTTCTTGCCGAACCCCGTAGAGCCACGGAAGTTCACACTCAAAACATTGTAACCCCGGTTGGCAAGCCACTGATGATAAGGGCTGTAGGCGTAAGTATCACGATGCCAAGGACCGCCATGTACCAACAAGATCAATTTCTTGTCCGTTTGAAAGCGCGACTTGGTAAAATAAGAAACCAACGTCAAACCATCACGGGATTTAATTTCTAAAGGAGTGAGCTCGTGCAAGCTGTCAGCATAAGGAACCAACGTTTTACGCGTGTGCATCGGCTCACTAAGTTTTTCCGTGGTCGTGTCATAAAAGTAATAAGCAAACGGACGTTGGGGAGTCAGCAGAGACACCACCCATTTTTGTCCATCAAGACTGATCACATCTAAAGATATTATTGCTCCCACAGTTTTTTCGATTTTTTCGATGTGGGTTTTAAACTCACTATTGAAATAATGTTTTTCATGAGTGAGGTAACTCGTGTGCCCAAAAAGAAGTTCGCCTGATTTTGGATGCATTTTAATCATCGTAAAATCGGATTTAGGACTTTCTGCAAGAACCGTGGATTTGTCAGTCGTGGTATTCCATTCAACGAGGGCTGCGGTGTCACGGCCGCGACTGTCTGCACAGTAAATCTTAGTGCCATCTGGGGAGCAGGCGAAAATATGCGTGCCCATGCCATCTTCGAAGGGGACGTGGTCTTTTCTTAAAAACGTCGCACTGGCACTGTCCCACAAGTACACATCCGAAGAGCCATCATTCAAACTTTTGCTGGCGACAATAGGATTGTAATTCCAATCAAAGAAAATTGCTGCGAACTGTTCTGTATTGGTAAAGATCACTGTCTGCTTTTTTGACTGCAAGTGGACCACTTTATAATCGAAGTACGACGGGTCGCGCTCATTTGTCGCGATGACGACCTCGTTGGGGCGCAAGTGACTGAACTCAGAAATATAAGAGGTCGATTTTCCGGGTGGCAGAATTTCTGAGAGTTCATTGTTTTCGACATTCAAAGTATAGATGCCAAAATTTTCATCGCCATCTCTGTCTTGAGAAAACAGCAACGTCGCGGGCGCATAAGTCCAGTGATAGCCCTGATAGCCCTGTTTTTTGTCATGAGTTACAGCGCGTGCCGTTT
>CAMLMF010000106.1 GCA_946480995.1 uncultured Bdellovibrio sp.
CGGTTTGCCGGAAAGTTGTAGCAGGGGATGGCGAACTTCAATCAATTCCATGCTGTCTGTAGAAAACTCAATCGGATTGGCTTTCACTGACGAGGCGAACTGCGCTTGAGAAAAACGCACGTCGCATTCTTCCATCAACACGCGGCTGCTTTCGATATCGCTGGCTTGGGAAGAAAGGTAACGCGAAAGTTGTGTTAACAATCTTTCGATTTCATCTTCAATTTCAACTTCGATCTGGCGCAAGCGATTGTTGGTTGGAATGACTTTTTCTGGTTCGATGAAAACGGTCTGCTTGGTCTGTGAAGAGCCATGGATGACACCCGGTAAGTGGTGTTGCATGCCACTGCGCACAGGCAAGACCCAGCGCCCATCACGGGTTGTGACATACTTGTCTTGCAGGACGTTTTCCATTTGGTGATCTTTCACCAAACGATCTAAAGAATTCTGCACTTCGCGCGCTAAGCGTTCTTTTTCGCGATACAGACGAAACAAAGTTTCACTGGCATCAGCACGAATTTCCCCGTTCGGAGTTAGAATCTGATCGATGGCCGACACGGGCTCTTCGGCGCGCATCAAACTTGCCGCCATTGTTTGCGCCCACTCGTTTTCAACTGGAGTTAAGGCTTCTTTTAAAGCCAAAGCTTCTAAACAGAAGCTGCGCACATCTTTGATTTCTAAATTTTTAAGAACGGCATTTTTCTTAAGACGAGTAATCCAAGTAGAGTACAAATCCAAACTTTGCATGAAGGGACGAACGCCCTGGTTCAGAACTTCGGTGGCTTGGGCGATCTCTGCGAAACTTTTATGCGCTTCCGCTTGGGAGCTTAAAGGCCCGGTCTTTAAAACATTTTCGCGACCGACTTCGCTGGTTGCATGTGAACGAATTTTTTCTAAAATTTCGGCCCAATCAAGGACGGCGAGATTTTGCATTCAGAACCCCTGTAATTATCAAAATGAAAAGTGCTGCCAACAACAAGACCCAATCATAGTGGCCCCAACGCACGTAAATTGTTGACGGTGCATCTTTCAGGTACTTTATCACGAACTCGCCGGTCCACTCTTCATGAAGCGGCGATTTTTGTAAAACGTCACCATTTGCTAGGACGGCCGTGCTAATTCCCGTATTTGTTGAACGGATCAGTGGGCGACGTGCTTCAATGGCCCGCGCCAAAGTCATGTACAAATGTTGTTGCGGTTCAAACGGGCGACCAAACCATGAGTCATTCGTAACATTCACTAAAACATCGGCCCCTTTGTGTGCAAGGCCACGGGTGAATTCAGGGTAAAGACCTTCGTAACAAACCTGGCCACCCCATTTGATCGTTTCGCCCTTAAGGTTCCAAGTCATAATCGACGGCCCCGGGCCGCGACCAAAATTTGAAATGAACGGCAAAAGCTTTAACAAAAACGGAAAACGCTCACTGAAGGGGAGGTACTCGCCAAAAGCTAACAATTCGGTTTTACGATAAGGTTTATCTAAACTGTTCCCTTGAGGATCAACTAAGAACAGGCCGTTGTAAGATGACACGTCTTTATTTTCATCCGTTTTTGGATCTTTCGAATAAGCCCCGGTCAACAAAGGCTTTCCCAAAGGGCTGAGGCCTTGAATTAGAATCTGCGCATATTTGCGATCCAGCAAGTGCTGATCTAAATAAGAGGGGAATGCAGTCTCTGGCCAAATAAATACATCCGCTTGCGGGAATTTTTGTGAAGCTTCAGAAGTAAGTTTTATGAATTTGTTAACGATCGACTCTTCAAAGCCTTTGCCTTGTTCGGCATAAATTTTTTCTAAGTTGCCGATGTTGGCTTGTACGACGATGGCGCGAAACTCTTTATTGAATTCACTCCACGGAAGGGCCTGCCATTGCCCCGCGCCAAGTAACGCGGCGAAAAGCAAAACCAGGCACCCCAAGTGGGTCAGCGCTTTTTTAACGAAAGCTTGCTGAATCCAGATATAGGCAATCCAAGCATTGAACAATAAAACGATAGAAGACAAACCCAAAAAACCAACGATGTCGGCCAGATTGTAAATCGGAATTTTTGCCCAAAAGAACGTGTAGCCCAAGTTCCAATCAAAGATCACCGGCCACACACGCTCAAACAGCGAATGTAGCAAAGCGATGCTAAATATCGTCGTTGTTCGATTTAACGAAAAGCGCTGCTGCAGCCACGTTCCGGCCAACACGGCAGCAGGAATATAGAGGTGCATGAGTGCACAAAAAAGCAGCAAAGCTAAGATGGACACGGCCCAAGGCATGCGCCCAAATTCGTGCGCAGTGTAAGCAATCCAATGAAAACCAATCAGGCTTAACGTGAATTGCGTCAACCATCCTGCCGCGAAAGATTTTTTCAGCGAGCGGCGCTCTTCAGTGACAAAAAGCCAAAGCGGAGCATAGCAAAATATTAAAGCCCATGGGGGAAAGGGAATGTAACTTGTACCGACCAAAACGCCCGACAGAAGCGGCCAACGAAAAATGTAGGCTTTCTGCTTGAAAAATTGAAACCATCTCTTCATCATGGTATTAGTAACACAAAGAGCGAGTGAGTCCAGAGTGAAATTGAAGTTCCGATGCCCATCGTGCACGAAATTATATGAAGTTCAGAGTGAAGAAATTCGCTCGGAGGCTCCGTTGTTTCAATGCATGTCGTGCGAAACTCGTTTCGGTTTTGAATATCCTCCGATCGACCCAAACAGTATTTTGTGTTTTACGGTGCATGAAAGTGACCTTGGTGGCGAAAATATCGCTTCGCATCATGATCTTGAGGTCGAACCCGGCGCCCATGATATGAAATCGTGCCCGAAGTGTGCGGCGCTTAACGGTCGTCGCGCCAAGGAATGCTATTCTTGCCACGTGTTGTTCGAGCGTCTTGAGGGCTTGCCAAAAGATCCAAGCTTGAAAGCGCAACCCAGTTTGGTGCGCAAATGGAAAAATCTGGTTGAAAACTTCAACAACGAAAAGCTGCATGATGAGTTCATCAACTCTTGCCATGAACTAGAGGCTTTGCGTTTTGCCATCATGAAATACGAAGATCTAAAAAACGCCCAAGGCGGGGATCCGGTGTGTGATCAAATGATCGCGCGAATCAACAGTTTGATGTTGGTGGGTTTAGCGCAAAAGCCTTTGGTGCGTGACAACGCGGCGGCGGTTCGTCCGAAGTGGAAGAAGTATATTTATTGGGGTCCTTTTGCGATCAGTGCCTTACTGATTCTGATGGGCATGAGCAATTTAGGTCATCGCAATTTGATCGGCGCCGGTGTAGCCCTGTCATTTATGGCGACAGGCCTGATTGTGATGATCCGCGGAAAATTCCACTTATCTGATTTCATCGATTAAGAACTATTCGAGGCCTTGCTTCGTGCCGAGTCGTGCGGGGACTTTTTTGTGTCCGGCTCCCATAGCATCAATCAATGAACGGCCGAATTCACCCATTTGTTTGGCTGTCGGATCCATGCCGTTGTCGCTGCTGGGTTTTGAATTTGTTTCGTTTGGGTCCACCGTGAATTTTAAATTCTGCGGATTCAAAGCAACACCACCTGACGACGATACGCCCTGGTCTAACACCGTTAATGCTTTATAAAGATTCAACTGACGAGACGTGCGCGTCTTAGATGCTAACTGCGTCTGCGCATCCCCTGTGGCAAGAATATATTTTTTTACATCTTCTGCTTTGAACGATTGTTTGTGCGCCATCACTAAGGCTGCGGCTCCGGTGACAAAGGCTGTGGCTTGTGAGGTGCCCGTCATATATCCGTAAGCGCCTCCGGGCAGGCAAGACAGAATGTTTTGTCCTGGGGCTGCGATGTCCACGGTTTCAACGCCATAGTTGGATGAGGCCAATACCTGAGTTGAAGGATCAATCGCGGTGACAGAAATAATGTTGCTCAGTTTATAATCGGCCGGATAGTAGTGATGTTGATCTGAATTTGATCTTTCGTTGCCAGCAGCGGCGACGAAAAGAATTCCTTTTTTCTGCGCTTCAGAAATCGCTTCGTATTCCTCTTTGGAATACTCCGTACCACCACCAGAGTAGTTGATAATATTAGCACCCATTTTCACGGCGTAGCGAATCGCTGCAACCGTGTTTTTCAAGTTGTCTGTGCCAGCTACTTTCGGGTCGTAATATTTTAAAATCATCAAACTGACTTCCGGAGCAATGCCAGTAATGCCTTTGCCGTTTCCAGCTTCCGCACCAATGATGCCCGCGATGTGCGTGCCGTGCCCGTGATTGTCATCAAGCTTGTTGTTGTTACTGACAAAGTTCCAACCGTAAACGTCATCGACGAAACCATTACCATCGTCGTCGATGCCATTGGTCGCTTTGTCGCGGCCTTGCGCATCTTTGCCGGTTTCACCTGGGTTCTTCCACAGGTTGCCAGACAAGTCTTCGTGTTTAACTTCAATCCCTGTATCGATGACAGCTACGACGATATCACGACTGCCTTTGGTCACGGACCAAGCACGAGCGGCATCGGATTTTTTCAAACCCCACGCTTGGCTGATCGCCGGATCATTAAACAAGGCACTGGGTTCGTCTTCGACTTTGTCGGTTTTAGAAGTGATGATGGAATTTTCTAGAATACGACTGCCATCTTTGGCACTGGAGCTTTGCGAACGAGAAGGGGAAAGTGAATCAGAGCTATAAAGATAGACGCCTAAGCCACCAAAAAATATGAAGCCGACACCTGCTGCAATGACCCAAAGTTTGCGAGAAAACATGAATCTTCCCCTTTCACACAAGCTCTTATCGGAAAATAAGAAAGCTTCATGAGGAGCAAAAGGATTGTCCCAATTTAAGACAGTCCTTAGTGATTTGTTCGTCGGCGCTTAGTTTTTCTATTTGCAGCAGGCAAGGTATTGCGTGGAACTGCACTGAGCATTTGCGGTGCTTCCGGTAGTTGCGAGTATAAAACCATATGCAGTTGCGCCGGAGTTTGTCCATGCGTAGCAAGTTCCCCAGCCTGAGTTGGCTGTGGATCCGCCTGTGGCGTTATAGTAAGAGCCTCCATCTACGGCGGCAACAGCTCCAACGACAAACCAAACGGCATTCGAATATGGGTAACTAGTTCCAAGTCTTACGATCTCTTCGTAGGTACATACATGCGATCCGGCAAAAGCAGTCTCGCATTTTTGATTGGACCCTTTTATGCCGCCAAGGTTTGCATCAAACGGTCCTGCGTACCCTGAAAACGTCACGCCAGCTGAAGAGCTTCCGCTAAACAGGACAGACAATCTTGCGGCATTCGCCTCAAAGGCAACATGTGACATTAGCAAGAAACAAGTAATATAAAAAAATTTATTTTTCATAAGTTGTTCTACTCGTCTTCTAGGCAATAGAGTCTGTTGGTATTATTGCACGTCAATACGTTTTGAACTATCCAAATATTGGAATTTGAAGAAGCATTTCCGTAGTAACCCGACAAACCGCTTGAATTCGATGTCCAATTTGAACAGTGCGAAGTGCCTTGCGTGACCCCTGCCGTATTTGTTGCTGTCCATACTGGTGCAGACCCGGGAGTTGTTCCTAATTCTGTTGTGTAAATTGCAGAAGCAATTACACCGGGTCCAAAAGGCAACGCCCCAGAACCATAAACGGCATTTGTGTCACCACCAAGAATAACTTGTTGGCTAGGATTCCATGCAAGTTTCCCGGCAATGGTGAAAACTGGCTTAGTTCGGTTTAGTACTCGGCCTATCGCATTAGTCGTCGAGTCGCTAATTATCGCCTTCCATGTACCACCTAAACTTGCGGCATCAGCGCGTGCTTGGCATTTAGCATCTGCCCCGGTAATACCGCCTAAGTTTCCGTCATACGTTGTGGAAGTCACAAAAACACGAACATAGGATTTTCCGTTGCTGCCACTTCCGGATCCGCCAAAAAGAACAGACAACCGCGCGGCACTGGAGATGTGCGAAGTTGTTAATAGCGAGATGAAAAGCAAAGTTAAGGATGATTTAGAGTTTTTCATTTATATCCCTATTCATCTTCCAAACAGTAAAGGCGGAAGGTATTGGAGCAAGCTGACGATGAGGTTATGACCCATCCCGTTGTGTTAGTCGCTGTACTTCCATAGATCCCCCCCGATGGTGCTGTAGTTGAGGTCCAATTTGTGCAATTCGCTGAATGCGCGATTCCAGAAGAGGTGGATCCAGTCCAGACGAAATTCGTACCAGAGTAAACAGTACCAAGCTCGGTGATTTCGGGAGCATTTGCGATATAAGCGGCAGCCCCCCAAGGAGCATATCCTGTTTTTGTCTCAGAATCATTTGAGATCATAAGGGGAATAGAAGGGTTCCACATAAGATCGCCCGCCAAATTAAAGACAGGTTTAAACCTAAGTTTTGTGCGACTTTTCGCATTTGTTGTTGAGTCGCTAATGATGGCCTTCCACGTCCCACCAAGGCTCGCAGCATTCGCACGCGTTTGGCACTTTGCATCCGCACCAGCAATACCACCCAAGTTTCCGTCATAGGTCGTAGAAGTAACGAACATACGCACATAGCCTGAGTTGACAGAGCTGCCACTGCTCCCACCAAACAAAACGGACAGTCGTGCCGCAGAGGCGGAAGTCGCAACGAAAACTAAAAGCAATGAATAGCTAAAAATTGCTAGAGTTTTCATTACATGATCCTCCAGTCGCCATTACCGTCGGAATTGGGATCAAAGAAAATAATTTCGATCGAACCGTTGTTGATATCTAAAATTAAGTTGCTGTCACCAGCGATCGTGTCTCCCGCCCCGGCATTGATAGTCACGTTGTTTGTCGATAGTGCTCCGGCGGCGTGTACGAACTTGATAGTGTCACCCTGTACGGGAGCTGCTGGTAAATTCAGAGTGATCGTTCCCGAGGACACATCTAAAAAGACATTTGTATTAGATGATAAATTGTCGCCGGTATTGGCGCTGGTTTTTGTAATCCAGGTTAAGCGCACGGCATCTGCGCGGATTTTTCCGTTAACAGTCAGTTTTTCCTCGGCCGTGGTCGTTCCGATAGAAACAGCTCCCGCTTGCAGGCGCATTGCTTCCGCTCCCGCGGTTCTAAAGGTCATAAGTGATGCCATGCCGTCAGAGCGAATTTGCAGCTCTCCTGTTGCGTCACTTACGTAGCCTATGAAACCCGCCAAGGTGTTGCCAGCACGTCTAAAGTTTATTCCACCACCTATACTCGGTCCACCAACGATAATTTGTCCTCCGCCATCGGCTTGAGCTCTAGCGCCGCTGACTTCAAGTAGAGCGCCTGGTGCTGTGGATCCGATGCCGACGTTGCCACCAGCGTAATTAATTCCTCCGGTCGCAGCATCCCAATATTTTACTGAAGCTGGTAAGTCAGCCGCAGCGATGGATCTGAATGAAGGGGCGCCGGTAGATCCTGTTGGTCCAGCAAAGAATAGATTTTGTGCCACAGAGTTCGCACCAGTACCACCATTTGCAATTGGTAAAACTCCACTGACATCTGAAGTAAGAGTTGCGGTGTTTTTTGCAGCTAAAGTTCCCAAAGTTGGAAGTCCACTTAAGTCAGCATAGCCTCCAGTTGTTGCAACTGTCGCTAGTCCGGTGACATTCGCGGCAGGAATACCATTGATCGCCTGACACGAAAACTGATCCGTGATTGAAGACCACGCCAAAGTTTGTGCAGCTGTACAGCTGCCGACACTAAATGCAGAAGAAGCACCCGTAGCATTTCTAAGTTCTGAAAGCTTCACAAAATGAGGCTCCCAACCGCTGCCATGGAC
>CAMLMF010000107.1 GCA_946480995.1 uncultured Bdellovibrio sp.
CTTTTGCCAAGCTTTTGCAAAGCTTTGATGACTTGGCTGATAGTGCCATTCAGGTCGCGAGTCGCTGGAAGACCCGGAAGAATTGGCATTCCCGGAATACCGCCAAGACCCGAAAGTCCACCGATACCTGTTAATGTATCAATACCAGCTGTTCCATTGATGTCATTAAGGTTGATTAAGAATTGGGTAAAGTCCGAGATGAAGATAAAGAAATCTTCAGTCGGATCAATCATCGTCAAAGTCAGACTGTAACGACGGCCTTCGCGAATTTCTGATTCTTCAATCGCATGACCTTGCAAGCGCAACAAACCTTGCCAGTGTGGTTTCACCATCGTGCCGCCCCACCAACTGTCGATGAAGCGAGTTTTGCCGCCAGCAGAAACTTCACGTAATTCAAATTCTCCAGCGAAAGGCTGGTTATAGTGCGAAGGGCTTGAACAAACACCCGCTTTGCATAGTTTCGGCGTGTTGTTGTTAAAGTAAACGTAGGGATCAATATGGAAAGTCAGATCTTCACCTGAGATGTTAAGCTGACCCATTTGAATGTCGCCAGTATAGTCAGAAATGAAGCGAGGAGTTTCGATTCCTTGGTCTTCATTTAGCGGAAGCAGACCTGTCGGCGGTTGAATGAAAACACGATTTGGAACTGAACCAATCGGAGTTACATCCGTGCTTACACCAGAATCATCACCTGTAACATAAGAGTTCAAAGCGATGTTAAGGTCTTGCGGTTCGATGTTGTTATCATTCAAGAATTTTTGGCTTTTGCACTCTTGCTTTAAAGTCATAGAGACAGCAAAGCGGTTGTTGGGACGGATACGCAAGAAGCACAAAGTACCTTCTAAGCGCAAGATGCCGCCTTCTTCGCGGATGATTTTGCAAAGAGGTGTTTGTCTGAATTCAAGTGGTGCGCGCGCTTCATCTTGTACAGTGATGTATGTGCAAAGACGTAAAGCGCGTAATTGTTCAGATGTAAAATTGATTCCATCCTGATCTGTTTGTACAGGCTCTTTATAGATACCCGTAACAGAGCACATAGAGGGCTCCATTTTTCCATCGACAATAATTTGATTCGTGTCGGAGATGATTGAAGGGCGAACAATACCTGTGGTTAACATCAGGTATTTGCCGCTGTCGGCTTGACAGCGGTCAATTACCACCGGAGCGGGGCCTAAATCGACCCCCATTCCGAAGTGTCCTGTGTTGTTATTTTCAGGCGCGAAAAAGAAATCTGCGGAGCCAGGTTTGCTCATTTTACATTGAGCATAAGTAAGGCTTGGAACAAGAACACTCATTCCAAGTGACATGCAAACTGCGACGAACAAACCTTGATATTTCATAAACTCCTCGATCTCAAATTCAATTAGTTAAGAGTGCCTGGAACTGATTCGTTGATTTCAGTCCAAGTACACATTTCAGCACCGTGACGTTGCCATTTTCTCAAGTTGAACACTTTACCAGTTGTGTTGCTTGAACCTTGAGCAGCTTCGCCAGCCAAACCGTTTGTCTCAGTGAAGATGTAACGGATTTTGCAGAAACGTGGAGCTTTCTTTTGGTCAGCAGTGATGTAAAGGTTGTTGAACAAACCAACAGTGTTAACGCCATTCAAGAATGATGGGTTAGAAGTTGCCCATGAGTTAGAACCATTTGGTTTAATAGTTACTTGCTCGATGTTCGCTTCGTTGTCGATAGTGTTGTAGTTACCAGAGTTCATTGTTGAACCGTTATGAGCGTACTTGTAAGTACCTTCTTCTTGGCGGTCGCAAACTACGTAAGATTTAACTTTAAGACCAGAAAGCTTAGTGTAGCTGATTGGGCTGTTGTGACCAACTGGAGTAATACCATCGCGGCTAGAGTCGCCTGGATTTACTGAGTTAGAAAGGAAATCTGTCGCAGAAGCTTGAGCGTTCAATGTGAAGTTAGAGTTAACTCCAGTGTACTCAATTTGTGGGCCACGATAGCAGATATCAACGAAGTATTCAGCGCTGTAAAGCTCAGAACCTAGGTTGAAAGTAAGTTCTTGGATACGTTTGTTCCAAGAGATATCGTTTTTAACAGTTGAAGTGCCAGAAGCATTTGAACCGTTAGAGTTATCAACAAGAAGTTGCTTCCAGTTGTTGCCCATGTCTTGGAATACAGTTGTAGCTGTATGAGGCAAGTTTAATGCATCACCGTTTGTACCAGTTGATCCACCGTTGTCAGTCCAGTCAACAACTGAAGCTGCACCGTAGTTCATCAAGTAAGCGCCGCCGCCTTCAGAAGAACATACACAACGAGTGTGGCATGTTACGTCGTCAGCTGCGCAGGCATTTGGTGTACAAGCCGCGCCAGTATCTTGAATGTAACATACGCGAGGACCGTTTGGTGTACGGATACCAGCGTTACAAGCGTAGATGCTTGGACCTGAGCTGAATACTTTGAATTTGAAACGCAAAGAAATTGCGTTCGCGCTTTGTGCAGAAACAAGTAGCATTGCTACCGCTGCTAATTTTAATAAGTTAGTCATTTGTTCTCCTTTTGATCTAACGTTCTGTTTTAAGGGTTGTTAATGCTTAGTTTATCAATAGATGACTTAATAACTTGTGGGTTATATTCCAAGACATGCATGTCTTGATTCATAGGTCCCGTGCCGTTGCAAATCACATATTTTATTTGATTCGGTTCATTGTAGGCGTTCTTACCCAAGACCACGATAGGTTCCGCTGTATCGTCTGAATTGCACAAGAACTTAAAGCGCGCATAGATAGCAGTGCTATCAACTGGCGTATAGAAGTTGTAAATACTTTTCGCGGTAACAAAGATGTGATCTGCTCTGAATACGTTAGATGTTTCGCTGATACCTAAAGTGCGTGGGGTTGTGCGAAACAAACGGTCAATTTCAGTGAAAACAACTTTAAGAATCGGATTTGCTGTGCCCAGGCAGTTATAGCAAAGCTCTTGTTCTTTGATGCAGGCTTCAGAGTTTCCGCAAGTGCGTAAGCAAAGCAATTCATCAGGACGGCAGTACAATGTGACAGAGTCTTGAAACTGTCCGTTGGGGCCAACGATCACTTGAGAGTGCGCCTGCCAAGCATTGGCTAAAACAGTATTTAAAAGAATCGTTAATAAGATAACCGCGAATTTCATATTTACCGTCCGATCGCATTGCGACAAGGTTGATGGAAGCCTCTGATACTAACAAGTTTGAAAGAGTCCACGTTTTTAGGATCGCAAGTGAAGCGCATGATGCTGTCACCTTTGCAAAGGTCAGATTTAACCCAACCTTCTTTTTGCGTTGAAGATGCGCCGCCGCCCTCGCCGTATCCTTCAGCTCCACGTAAGTACACATCGTGCACTTTCGTATTGAACGTTTTCTCGAACACTTGAGCAGCCTTCCCCGCGCAGACATCCGCAAAACAGCGCATGCCACGACCTAATTGCTCAACACAGTACGATGGAATTTGTCCGTATTTTTTGTAAACTTCAGCCGCATAAGCAGGATTTACTTCCCACGTTTGCGGAATATTCACTTTATCTTTTTGTGCACTAAATAACTTTGTGAACGTGCGGAAAACATAGACCACGAATTTAACCGGATTAACTAAGCCCATAGTGCCAGCCACCGTTGAAGCGTGAGCTGCCGCATTGAAGTTTAAAGTACAGCCCGCACAGAAAGAACGGCCACTTTTTGCACCTGTGGCAACGTCACTTGGTTTGTTGGCAATGACTTCGTTCGCCTCTTTAGCGCTGCAATAGTTCATCGAGATACCCGAGAATGTATAGAAGTCGAAGTTTTTTAAACCGTCATTATTTAGTGAAACCGCGCAAGGAGCGCCCACCAAAGGGCCAAAGTCCGCGACGATAGAACGCTCGGCTTCTGATTTTTCGATACGAGGATCAAACTTGATCACGCCATCTTTAACCATTTGGTTGAAAGAGGCTACTTTCGGCGCTTTATAATTCACATCGATATAAATTGGCAGAATGTTCCAACCAAAAAGAGCCGTATTAACAAGGTCTGCTGCAAACACTTTATTCATACGCTGTGTTTGGAACCAAGGATCATAGATCTTACAAGTTTTAAGTTCTGCATAGGGATTGAAGATGCTTGCATCTGTCGCTTTACCAGACAATGGGATTAAGCCGTCCGCAAACGTCGAAACTGCGTAAAGATCGACCAAGCTCTTAATCATCAAGCGCACGCAATCTACTGAGTTGTAGCAAATAACTTGTTCTGGCGAAGCCGTTGTGGCTTTCCAAGCTAACAATGGGGCATCTCCGTAGACAGCAGGCATAATTTTGTTAGCTTCTGCCTCTTCAGGAGTATCTTTGATCGAAAGCATTTCTTTCGCCCACGGAGCGAAGCCGGCTTTGTTTACAGTGTAATCAACGTCTGACTGAGCACCCCAATAGTTTTGTTTTTCAAGATCATCACAGAACGGGATTACTTGCGCAGTCAGGGATTTAAAGAAGTCGATGTGTTGTTGCAACGTTCTTCTTTCAGAGTACTGCATTTGCGTCATGTTTTTAAGCGCTGCAACTCGTTCAATGTCAGACTTTAGGAAATCAAGTCTGTCGTCACCCGCAAGACGGATCTCAGTACACATGTAGTAAAGTTCATTCTTCATTTGCGCAGCTGTTTTATTTTTTGCCACCTGCGTGCTTAAAGCCTGAGTTAATTCAGCAAGACCCATTTGGTCTTGGATCACGTTCATATTAGTGACCGCAGATTGATAGCGATTTTTTATATAACCACGTGCTTGAATTAGATTTTTGCGGAAATTTCCCAACCACGCCTCAGCAGAGTTATGAGATTGCGTGCCTAAGAAGTCATTGTTAACGCCGCGAACGCCTTTGTTTAGCAACTCAGCTTCGGTGCCCACGGGAACGGTTTTAAAGTGTTCCGCTTTTGCGCCGTCAAGCTTGGCAAGTTCGCGGATGCTGTTTACAGATAAGTATTGGCTGTCGCATGAAGGTTTGGTCATGCTTTTGCAACCATTAGGAGCGAAAATCAAAGATTCTTCAAGGGCGATTGATTTGAAGATGCGACCGAAAGTCGGGCTCATCACGTCTAATTCATTCGTGTGGCGCCATGCCCATGAAAGATAAATTTTTAAACTGTTCCAGAAATCAAAACCTTGCTTTTCTAAAGAGGCAGGATCTGTTTCCCAGTCCAATTGTAAAGTAACGAAACGATTGCTGAGAGATTCATCGGCGTCGAAGCAGCCCACTAAGTAATCTTTTTCGTTCATGTAAGCGACTGCGATATCTTGGAGATTTGATTGGTTCACTTCCGCAGAGCTTAGTTGGCCTTGCAGGGCCGAGAATTGTTTAATGTAGTAACAACCCAAACGGTCTTTAGAGGCATGTAATGGGAAGTTGGCTTTTGTGAAACGGTCATAAGCCAATAAATCGGCTTTTTTACCCTGACGCGCCCAAATGCCAGAAATATAAGCGTCTAGGTTTTTGCAAGATTGCGGGTTCTTTTCGCACTCTTCATTGGTTTGTACGTATCTTGGCAGATCCGCCGTTTTAAGATTCGAAGGCAAGACTGGCAACTGACCGCGCACCATCTTGTTCATAATATTCAAAGTCATAAAAGCGACGGAAAGACGGAACTCGCGCATCGCTCTTTTGCTGAACTCTTCAGGATTTTGGCCAACGATTTTTGCAATCGAGTTGGCCGCTTTTCCCGCGTTGTATCCATCGATCATGACGAAGATGGAATCAGCTGGTTTTTCAGAATCAACCGCGCACTGCGCGCGATTTGTGATCGTCAAAGGTTTTAGAAGAGACGTTTGATGAGCTGGCACTTGCCCCCACGCTGTGGAAACTGTCAGTGCAAGCATTGGTAAAATAACAAACATCTTCTTCATAAAACCCTCGGCACTATCAAAAATTAGTTATTGATCGCTTTACAGTTGTCTACTTTGTTCAACATAGTTGTGTAGAACAAGATAACCGTTTGGTCTGCAGGCGAGAAATTACGCTTTGTAGAACCGTCACCGTTAACCATTTGATACATGTACGTGTTTACGAAGCGGTAAACCGCAGGAGTTACACGAAGAGTTGAGTTACAAGTGTAGTTTTTGTAAGTCACAGTGATGCCCGCGTTGTATTGCGGTTCATTGTTGTTTTGATTTTTACCATCTGTACCGATGTAAAAGTTGTTGCCGTTGTTACCGTTGTTATTGCCATAACCTACGTTAAAGCTAACAGTCCAACCTTGGCCGGCACCGTCAGTACCAACGATAGAGCAAAGGTTGCCTTTACAAGCCACTGCCATTTCGTTTTCGATTTTCTTTTGAACGTCTGCTTCAGAATAGTGTGGTGCTGGACGAGGATCGTACTCAGGGCTTCCACCGTCAAACTCGTCCGCATAAGCGTGAGATGACAAGACCAATGCGATAGCGGCACATAGTGCTTTTAACTTCATAGTTTTCTCCATACATATAGGGGAAAGTAAATCTCGAGCGAAATTTACGTTTCCGCATTTTTATTTAAAGTGGGCCTTGTATACACAGTCGCCTTAAGAAAGACTAGTGGGATTATTTTCGCTGTAACAACTTTACGAACTTGTCATTCATTTCGTCATACGTAGCATTACGGGCCTGTCAACAAACTATAGTTTGTCGTAATGAATAAGTGTTAAATTCGTTTTAATGCTTTTAAAGATAGTTGTGACTTATTTGCATCGCCCGGGGTGGGAGATCCTTGCAGAGTGTGTTTTAGAGGCACAGTGTCTATTTTACATAGGGCGGGATGAGCGAAACCAACGTTATCCATTTTAGTCGGAGTGAATCGAGATCCTCCTACTGTGAGTAACAGTCAATTTTTTAGCGGTTGTGATTTGACTTTGCGACCTATCTAGCGTGCCATAACTAAACAACATACAGAGGGGTCCCATGACATTCAGAAGAATAGCCAGCGCACTTATTTTATCCAGCACAATGCTTTTTGCCGGTTGCAAATCGGCCGAAGTGAAGCAAGAGGTTTCTGCTCCTGTTTCCACGCCTAAAGTGGCGATGGAAGAGTTGAATATTATCGGTATTAAAACACGTACGACCAATGCCCAAGAGATGGGCGGCAAAGGTAAAATCTTGCCTTTGTGGAAGAAGTTTTACGGGAAGAAGATGATGGCCAAAATCCCGGGAAAAACCGATGGTCAGGTTTACGGCGTTTATCATGAATACGAAAGTGATATGAACGGGGCTTATTCTCTTTTAGTAGGGGTTAAGGTGGCTCCAGGCACGAAGGTTCCTAAAGGGATGACGCTTCTAAAAATCCCGGCACAAGACTATGTTCATGTAGCCTCACCAAAAGGCGAAATGCCGGGTGTGGTTGTCGAAGCGTGGAAAAAAGTCTGGTCCGCGACGGATTTCAAAAGAAAGTATTCCTATGACTTTGAAATTTACGGGGATAAAGCGAAAGATCCCAAGTCTGCGGAAGTGGACCTTTACATCTCGACTCTTTAAGAGTGAAACAAAAAGGGGCGAAAGCCCCTTTTGCTTTACTGATTAATCAACTTTGTCTTTAACTTGTTCGACTTTCGTTGATGTTTTGTCTTTCAGTGTTTCTGCTTTGTGTTTTACTTTTTTTGCAACACATTCCACTTTGCCATTGATAGTTTCGCACACTTTGTCT
>CAMLMF010000108.1 GCA_946480995.1 uncultured Bdellovibrio sp.
GGCGTCGCAGTTCATCACTTCATTGATATTACAAACTGAAGTGCCTTCGGCAGTTCCAAATTTTAAACCGTAGTAGTGAGTTGTCAGGTACAAGTGTACGCCAACAGCAACCAACGTAGATAATAGTGCGAGCAGAAGAAACTTGTTTTTTGTGACTGTATTTTTCATGACCCCATTGAATCGTAGTTTCATGTTTGAAATCAATCAAAATTATGTAAAAATCCAAAGATGCTATCAAGGAAGACAGCTTGAGTAACAACTTAAATGACAGTTCGAATGATTTAAATAAGTGGATCCGCATACGGAAAGATCTGTATTTGCAAATGGAGCGCCAGGTGCGGCATCGTCTTGGGCAAGACACCCCAGAACTGACGCGTTATCATAAGGTTTACGATAAAGAATTCCTAAAAAAGTGGCAGGCCTCAGACAAAGAGGCCTTGTGGGAGCAAATTGCCCAATCGCAAGTTGTGTTGATGGGGGATTTTCACGCACTTCATCAGTCGCAAAAGGCCCAGGTGCGTATTTTGCGGCACCTTCCGAAAGAACGAAAAAAGATTCTGGCGGTGGAGTTCTTTGAGGCTGCGGACCAAGACAAAATCGACCAATTTCTCTCTGGTAAATTGACTGAAAAAGATTTTTTAAAAGCGATTAAATGGCAGGAAAAATGGGGTTTCCCTTGGGAGCACTATCGTCCCTTGTTGCGCTGGGCTCAGAAACATAAGATTTCTGTGTGTGGATTGAATAAAGGTTATAAAAAGCGCAATGCCGCCAGCTTAAAATCCCGGGATATTTTTGCCGGGAAAAAAATTGCTGAACTCGTGCGTAAAAACCCTGATCATTTAGTTTTCGTTATCTATGGGGACTTGCATTTAGCAGGGCCGCACATACCCGAAGAAATTACCAAGGCTCTTGGGGCCCCATTTGCAAAAAAAATTCTGAGCATTTTTCAGAACTCAGAACGGATTTATTTTCAATTATTAAAGCAAGAGCTGGAAGCTTCGACGGAGCTAGTGCGGCTGTCGCAGAATATTTTCTGCCTGATGAGTGTGCCGCCATGGGTGAAGTGGCAAAATTATTTGCTCTATCTAGAGCAAGCCTATGACCTGGAATTGGATGAAGATGATGACGAAGACGAGGTGGCATTAGATTACACGGATCACATCGGCCGTTATGTTAAAATCATTTCCGAAGAGCTCGGGGCTCCGGTTTCTGAGGCGAATTTGTCGGTCTATACCGCTCGTGACCCCTCGTTTTGGAGTCAGGTGCGCCAGGCGTATGATGCGAAATCTTTGGCTTTGATTGAGTTTATGATCGCGGAGGAAATGTCATTTTATCTGCCAGAAATCAGCGCGGCGTATTTGGCCCGCGGCACCGTGAATCATGCGGCTTCATTAGCAATGCGCTATGTTCATGCGCAATTAAGCGGAGTGAAAAGACTCTTAGTGCCGAACGCCCATGATTTTCTGCCTATGATTTGGCTTGAGGGAATGGCTTATTTTGGTTCGAAGATTATCAATCATAAGCGGAAGGCCGACACGATTGCTGATATCAAAGCCAGTCTGGCGTCTCGAGGTCCTGGGTATTTAGGTAAAGAGGCCTTGCAGTTGGCGATTTCGCAAAAGATGCACGAGTTGATGATGATCACCGGGGTTGCGCAGAGTCGCCCACAAAACAAACCGCTAAAAAAAGGCAGCTATTTGATTGCGGCACAGTTGCTCGGCGGAATGTTGGGGGAGCGTTTGTTTGGTGGGTATCGAAAAAAACTGGTATCAAGTGTGACATTATTAAGTTTTTTAAAAAAGCCCGTCGATCAAGAAGGTTTTAACATTGTCTATTATGATATGCTCGAGGTGATTGAGTCTTTGCCGACTCCTTTCCATAGCAAAAAGGAAAAACTGTGATGCAGGATGGTTGGTACTATAATCAAAATTTAAAGCCACAAGGGCCGATTACTTTGCAGGAAATGCGCGACCGCATTTTAAGGGGAGTTGTTGGGCCCTATGACTTGATTTCTTGCGGCAAAGACGGGGAGTGGAAAGCGGCGTATGAGTGGCGTGAGTTTGAAAGATCTCTTTTTCCCGCAGCGCAAGAGTATGTTCCAGGGCAAGCATCTTTCGTAAATGAAAAAGAGTGGGTTCTATTGGTGCCAGCGCCGGACCGAGAAGCCGTTTTGCAGGAAGGTCCCTATTCTTTGCAAGAGTTGCGTGACGGGCTTTCTGCGCAAAAAATTTCGCAAAGCCAGTATGTTTGGAAGCCGGGATTGAGTGGGTGGTGTCGTATTCAGGATCGCCCGGAATTTGTTCGTAGTACTTAGTTGAGAGCGTCTTTTAAATCCTTGCCTGGTTTAAAGCGAGGAACGTAGGCGCTAGGGATTTTGACCGTTTCGCCTGTTTTGGGATTTCTTCCCTGACGCGGCTTCCTTACGCTGCGGGAAAAAGTCCCGAAGCCAACAAGCTTTACCTCATCGCCTTTTTTTAAGGCGTCTTGAATCACTTTGATCGTTGCATCCAGAATTTGTTCCGATTGGCTTTTTGTGGTTTTTGTTTTTGCAGAAACAAGATCAATCAGTTGGGCTTTGTTCATGAGCGCGTGTCCTTAAATGAAGAACTCACAAACTAATTTTGCCGACGAAAGAGGTCAAGTTAAATGCGTCGCGGGGACATTCACAGACTTAAGTCTGCGGCCTTGCGGCTGGAACGAGATCTAAATGCAATAAAACATATTTAAAGACCGTATCAAAAAGACACATATTTGCGGAAATAAGAGTGAAAAGTCTCAATTTTCAGCGGTTTTTTCCGATAAGCCAGATATGAAGAATCAAAACTCTTTGTTCTTAATTTTCTGCCTTTGTTTAACAGTCGGTTTTTTGGGTGCCTATTCCGCATTCGTAAGACATTTCAATGGTCACGAGCAGTACGAACAGCGCTTGGCTGAGATGAAACACCAAGTGGAAACGGAAAAATTCAACAATACTTTGCTGACATATCAATTGAAAGACTTTCAGCAAACTGTGGCGCAGGTGTTGCCTGATGACAAGCAGTTGCAGGCAAAGTACGAACTAAAAAATCTTAGCGCTGTGGTGCGTGCGCCCGCGAGCGCTGATGCGATTGAGCTTTCTGGTGCCTCTTACGAAAAAGCAAAAAGATATTTCAATGATCGCGATTACGACAAGGCCATTCGCGAGTTCTATAAGCTCCTTGATCGTTATCCTTTGTCGCAACACTCTGTCGAGGCTCGTTTCTTTATTGCTGAAAGTTACTTTTTGAAAAAGGATTTCCGCAGCAGTTTGGGAGAGATCGATAATATGATCACGCTTTACCCTCAGCATGATTTGACCGGTTTTATTTTGTTAAGAATGGGGCAGATCAGCGAAGTGAATAATCAGAGCGAAGAAGCGTCTGAAATCTATAAAACCGTTCTTACTAAATTCAAAAATCCGGATCTAAAAAGTCAGGCGCAAAAACTAGCGAAGAGTGTTGAGTATAAATAATGAAGAACGGGCTTAAACTCCTTTTATTTGTTTTAGCTTTCCAGATGGAGATCCGGGTGCGGGCCTCTGCGGAAGTTTTGCAACAGCCAATGCAGTGTCTGGCGGAAAAGGCCGTGTCTTGTGCGATTCAAGCAACGAATGAGGGTTTTCATTATCAGCAGTATGGTTTAAAGGTTCATGCCGTCAAGGGATCAACTTTAGTTCGCCAGTCTTTGAAAAACTGGCGTCTGGTGCGTGGAGCCCTTTGGGTTGAAAAAGGCCCCGGTTTTGAAGTTGAGACCGTTTACGGTAATATCACAGGTCAGCAAGGACAATTTTGGGTCTTAGAGCAGGGCAAAAGAGTTCTTATTCGTAATGTCGATGCTGACTTGAAAATTACTTTGCGCGACGGGAAAATTTTAGAGTTGCCTCAGGGCTTCGAATTTTGGATTTCTGGATTAAATACCGAGGGTAAGTCTCTTTACGGTATGCTTCAGCCTGTGGATTTGAAAGATCATTTGAGTCTGTGGAGTTCCTTGTTTCAAGGCAGCAAGGACGAATTTATCGAAGCCGTCGCCCACCTAAAATATAATTGGGGTGATATGGCTGAAAAAAGCAGTGCCTTGTATAAATCTGTTGTCATGCGTGGGATTGCGTCGGAAGAAGAACGTAAGCTTGCAGTTTTGCGTAAGAAAGAACGCGAAGAGCAAGAAATCAAAAAGATGAAAGAACTTTATCGCGCGCGCGTTTTTGAACGCTAGTCTTTACAGATGCTCTAGACTCGACCTGGGTCGTGATTTTAAATTGTCAAATGAGGGAATAGAAGTTTCTTGGCCGGGCTCATGATAATCTGAGGTCTGGGAGGATAGGATGTCTTCTATTTCATCTTCAGATCGTAATCGCTATGACGAAAAAGTTCGCCAAACTCGTGAGGAGTACGAAAATCGTGAAAGCGAGAATACCAAAAAGCGCAGCGAGGAATTAAAACGCCTTGAGAAAAAGCACGGAGATGAGATTCGTAGTATCAGTGATAGCTACGAAAATCGTATTCTGGAACTTAAAGATCGCAATCGCGAAACTATCAGCAATAGAGATAACGAAAATAATCGTAAAATCGAGGAAGTACGTCAGGCGTACCGCGAATCCTTAAGAAATAAGACTGAGGATTCATATAATGCGCGCATGTCGCAAAAAGAAAGCTATGAAGGCGCAATTGCAAAGCAAAAAGAGATTTCTGACGCACAAAAGGAAAACTTGGTTGGGCAGTTGAATCGTGAAGTTGAAAAACGTGACGAGCGTTTTGGTAAAATGATTCAAGTAAATCAGGAAGATTCAAGGCAGGCTGTACAAAGCAATACCAGAAAAATGCAAGAGGCTCACACTAAAGAGCGCGACGCGATGATCAGGGGTTATAGCGACACAATGCAGTCTAAAGAGCGCACGCAGAATGAGATGCGTAAGTCTTACGAAGCTCGCCTTAGAGAAAGTGAGCGCCGTCGTGAAGATGATAATTCGCGCTGGTCGCAGAAGTACACGGACACAGTTGTAAATAAGTCCGAAGAGTACGGCGAGAATCTGGAAATGAAGCAAATGATTTTAGACGAAGAGCGCAAAACATTGCGTAACAAGTACGAAAACGTTTTGGCCAAAAAAACAGATACGATGGATCAGCAAAATGAAGAATTTCGCGACACGGTCAATGAACGCGTGAATTCGCAAGTTCGCTCCCGCGATAGTCAGATTCAGCGTCTATCCAATAAGCTGAATAATGAAATGTCGAAAAATGAGCGTTTGCGTGGGATTGAGCAAAGAAACCTAACGGGGGCCTATGAACGTCGCTTTGATCTTTTGAATCAACAGAAAGAGGACGCTGTTGATCGTATGAAGGATCTAAATGACGAACGCATCAGTAAAGTTCTGGATGAGAACCGCAAGCTTTTACATTCCGCGGATCGCGAGAGCAAGTCACAGTCCAATATGGCCAATGTTAGACATCGCGAGGATCGCGAAGGATTGTTGCAGTCGCATAAAGATCAAGTCACCCAGGTGGCGAATAATGCAGACAGCCGCGTGCGCAAGATCCTGGATTTGAGCAATAAGAATCAAGGAGACATGGAAAAGTATTACAACGAATCTTTAGAGGTCGTGAAGTCGAACTATATGGATCGTATGGATGGTTATCGCGAGCGCGTGACTGCCGATCAGGCAGCGACCAATCGTGTAATGTCCGATCGTTTCCGTAATATGGAAGCAAGTTTTAATTCAAAACTTGAACAGACCGTAAAGAATTATGAAGATAAAATCGCGCAAATGAAAGAAACCCAAGAGCGCGAAATTAAGCGTCTTGAGAATACGTCCACCCAGCGTCTTAGTGAAACCGGCAAAGCGATGAAGACAGAAAAAGAGTCTTTGGCGATGAAGTACGAAGCGAAGATTGCGCAATTGAATGAAGCGCATCAAGATCAGCTCGACAGAATGAATAGACGTCACCAGGAAGATATGCAAAACTTATCTGTGAAGATGAGTTCATATAGCAGGAAGGCGTAAGAAAATGTTAGCAGATCGTCGAGCAAAAATTGTGGCCACTATTGGGCCGGCGACACGGGACGAAGAAAATCTAAGAAAAGCAATTAAGGCGGGCATGAATGTGGCTCGCCTTAATTTTTCTCACGGCAGTCATGAGGATCACCTCAAAGTTATTAAATCTTTGCGCAAGCTTTCGCAAGAAATGCGCGCACCGGTGGCAATCCTGCAGGATCTGCAGGGACCGAAGGTCCGCGTTGGCAAGTTTGAAAATGGCTCGATTGAAATCAAGCCCGGGGAAAAACTAGTGATCACCACGGCGCCTGTCTTGGGAAAACCGGGACTTGTGCCTTCGGATTTCAAAGAGCTGCCTTTGGCCTGTGTGCCGGGCACTAAAATCCTTTTAGACGACGGTTTGTTAGAAGTTAAGGTTCTGCAAGTACGTGGTGAAGAAGTCGATGTAGAAGTTATTTATGGTGGAATCCTTAAAGACCGCAAAGGTATGAATTTGCCAGGTGTAAATTTGCCGGTAGATTGTATGACGACGAAGGATCTGGAAGATCTGCAGTTTGGTTTAGAGAACAAAGTAGATTATATCGCTTTAAGTTTTGTGCGCCATGCGCGCGATATGCGCAAGTTACGTGATATGGTCGATGCAAAAAATCCTGCGACAAAAACTATAGCTAAAATCGAAATGATTGAGGCTTTAGAAAACTTAGAAGAAATCTGTCGCGTCAGTGATGCTGTGATGGTGGCTCGTGGCGATTTGGCGGTTGAGGTTGGGCAGAGTCGTTTGCCGGGCTTTCAAAAGCGTATTATTCAAGTATGTAATGAATTGGGTAAGCCTGTGATTACGGCGACTCAGATGTTAGATAGTATGGTCGAAAACCCTCGTCCGACGCGTGCAGAAATCACGGATGTGGCGAATGCAGTTTTAGATGGCACTGATGCTTTGATGCTTTCTGCGGAGTCAGCAAGCGGGAAGTATCCATTTAAGTGCATTCGTACAATGCATGAAATCATTACGGAAGTCGAAAATAACGAAGAAGAATACTATAAGCTTTCATTAGAAAACGAGTTCTTAAGTACTCCGGGTGCGATTGCAGCCAGTGCTTCATTAACGGCTTTAAAGCTCAATGCCACTGCTATTATCTGTTTAACAACTTCCGGGAAGACGGCGAATATTATTTCTGGCTTCCGTCCGCGTGCGCGCGTGATTTCAATCACTCAGCATATGGATGTTTTAAACTCGATGGAACTGATGTGGGGTATTCAAACTCACGTTGTGAAGCCATATAAAACGATGGAAGATATTCTGTCGCAGATTGATCAGTTGATGGTGACCCATGGTTTGGCCAAGACTGGGGACCGTGTGATCTTAACTCTGGGACAGCCGATTGCTCAAGGGGCGAAGACTAATTCTATTTATGTGCACACGATTAATGGTGAGGGCTATTCTAAGCTCCCAGACGATGCCTTACCTTTGCGTTGCCAGGCAGATCCCGTCATCGGATAGTTATAAATTTACAATGGATTTAAAAAGAAACGGCGAAGAATCCTTCGC
>CAMLMF010000109.1 GCA_946480995.1 uncultured Bdellovibrio sp.
CTGAAACGTGAGAATAATGTGATTTCGCTTTGCTTCTGATTCATTATTCCTCCAATAGGATTTGTTCTTTAGCAAAGCCTAAAAGAGGAAAATTACGGATTGGAAAATTTCATTACGGAAACGATGAAAACCAGACGAAGTGTCAGGGATAATGTGAGAACCCACTACAACATATAAAAGTATCACTCAAAACGACGTGCCAAGGTCTAGCCTGAAACGCCTGTCTAGAGCGGGTTTTGTGGATTTAAGAAAATTTGAAATGTCGTGATTTATGGAGCGTTTTAATTATTGTTGAATCTTTTCTGCTACGGACGAAGGTGGATAGAAGCTATCAACTTCTTTCAGCATGGCCATAACATCGGCTTCGGATAGTTGTTCAAATTCTTCATACCAAGAACTCACCGAAGAAAAATGATCTGGAATGGTTAGGCAAATCACGTCGTCGGCCATTTGCTTTAGTATCTCTATGGAAATCTTAGAGCCAACAGGTGTCGCGACGACAATTTTTTTCGGAGATTTTTGTTTTGCCCACTGCAAGGCCGCAGTTAATGTTGCTCCAGTGGCAACGCCATCGTCGACGATAATTAAAACTTTATTACGCCATGATGGGTGCTGGCGGTTTTGATTGATTTTATGGTGTTGCGCACGCAGTTCGCGGAAAGAGCGAATGCAAGTGTTTTCAAGATAAGCTCCGCTGATGTTCATCGCTTCGATCATTTTATCATCAAAATAGGTTTCGCCGCCTTCGGCCACTGCTCCGATGGCCACTTCAGGTTGTTGGGGGGCGCAGATCTTTTTTACCATCAAGATGTCCAGAGGACATTGCAGAACCTGGGCCACTTTCATGGCGACTGCAATACCTCCGCGGGGAATGCCGATGACTAGGGGATTTTGCTTTTTGTAGTACAAAAGTTTTTGCCCTAAAAGTTCTCCGGCATCACTTCGATTGGTAAAAAGTTTCAAGCAAACCCCCTTTGGTTTTAGCTACAGAAGTCTTAATGATACTCGCCAGCCCCTCGGGGAACAAGGGCACTAGGCCCCTAGTTTTTGACATACGTCTGTCGCGTGACATTTCTGCGAGGATAAATTTTGTCACTTCGACGCTAGGTATGCACCTGTAAGGCGTTAAATGGGCTTTGAATCAGCGCAGTTTTTGCACCCTTATATGTAAGAATCCGGGAGTATCAATTTGAGACAATTCCTGAACATATGTTTTTTTGCATTGCTAGTCATTTATGCCCGCGTGAGCTTTGCTCAAGTGCAAGCTTTCGAATTGCAAATTGTAAGTCATGCCTTCATCGCTGAGTACCAGGAAGAGTTAGCTAAAAATAATTCAAAACTTTTGATCAATAATCCGCCGACGGCAGGTGCTACAGATTTTTGGTGGAATCTTGATGCAGTTCGCGCGTCTTATTCAACCAGTTATGAAAGCGGTATTCGTACCCATTATATTTTCGTGATGGGGGGCTATGCGCGCCAGCCAGGAATGACTGTGGATGGCTTGATTGCAACTATTTGTCACGAGCTAGGACATGGCCTGGCCGGAGCACCCTTTAAAGAGGGACAAGATGGTGGCGCAAAAATTTCTGTGGAAGGCCAAGCGGACTATTTTGCATATAGATCTTGCGTGCCGCGAATGTTTAAGCGTTTTGGTTCTGCAAAGATCCGTCAGCCCGTTGCTGCGCAAATGGAAAAGCTTTGCTCTGTCAGTTCTAACAGTGTTTGCATGCGCGCTTTGCAGGCTCTTGAAACAGAGAAAGCTTACTTCTGGAACTCGACACAAACCCATGTCGATATTTTCTCTTATGATCGCAGTGTTGCGCTAAAAACTGATTTACGTGCAGACTATTATCCGTCCCCGCAATGTCGATTGGATACGATGCTTGCGGGAATCATCGGAAGCAAGCGTCCAGCATGTTGGTTCAAAGAAGAGTTTTAGCACGACCAAAGCCTAAATCTAGGCGTCGCCCCCCCTTTCGGGGGATGTTCAGTACACCAAAATATACCAATAATTGAAAAAGGGTATCATTGGAGCGACATCAGAGTGATTAAGACGACAAAAAAAATGGATGAGACTGCCGCTTGGCAGGCCTTTGAAAAAGGTGATTACACACAAGCTGAAGCGCTTTGGAAAAGTCTTTTGTCCGCAGAGACTAATGTGCAGGCTCGCGATCAATATCTCAGTGCTTACTGTTATACTCTGTGCAAATTAAAGAAGTACGATGCGGCTTTGAAAATTTATGAAGAGCTTTACGAAAAGTATGGCAGTCCAATTTATCTAAGACAAATGGCGACGGTGGAGCTAGAGCGCGGAAACTACAACCGCGCTTTGCAGTACATCTCTGCCGAACAGTCTCAAGTCTATTCCCGATCAGACATTGAGTTTTCCACCAGCGAAGACCAAGACAAGTAATTACATATTCGCCAATGACTGCGACTAACGCAGTTGCTAATTGCAGTGCCGTTTCGCATCCTAGGATGTGGCATTGTTGTTGCTTTATAGTCTTCGTGATTAAAAATAGGTGTCAAAATTACACCTGCAACTAAGGAGAAGACATGAAAGCGTTAGTATTTGGATTGTTCTTGAGCGTGGTATCTTTCGCAACTTCAGCAATGGCTCAACAATCGGGCAGTTTTTGTAACGAGCGCAACTCGCGCATCGAGTTCGTTTGCGGTTACACTCCAGGGGGACCAGGTTGGGTTCGCGCTGCTGACGGATGTTATCATCGTGACACAGGCATGAGATGTTCTAATGGCGGTGGCGGCGGTTATTATCCTCCACAACAACCTCCTTACAATCCTGGTTATGGCGGTGGACGCGTGACATGTTCTGCGCAAGATAAAGGCTGGGAAGAGCACAGTGCACATCGTTCTTGTGGAGAGTGTTTAGCTGAGCATGGTCGTTGTATCGAAACTTGTTCAACTTCTGATTACACTTGTGAAGCACAAGGTGTTGATTACCGCGGCAACGTAACTCGTTTCGTGGGTCAAGCATCAGATCGCTACCAAGCTGAAAATCAAGCTCTTCGCAATTGTTCTTATAACTCTAACCGTTGCCAAATCTTAAGCTGCCGCAGCTCTGAGCAAGTGGTTTCTCGTCGCGAGTGCCCGGGCGGAAGATAGTTTTTCAATTTCAATATTTGCAATAAAAAATCCCGACTGTGAAAGGTCGGGATTTTTTTATTTTGAATGTGACTGCTCTAAGTTCAGCAAGAGCGTTTTCGTGGGCAGACCGCCAGCATAGCCCCCTAAGCCTCCGCCGGAATTAATCACGCGGTGGCACGGAATGATCAAAGAGATCGGATTTTTGCCATTGGCTGTGCCGACGGCACGACAGGCTTGCGGTGACTTTAGAACTTTCGCGATGTCTTTATAAGAGCGAGTTTCGCCATAGGGGATTTTTAAAAGTTGCTGCCACACTTTCATTTGAAATTCTGTGCCTTGCAAATACAGTTTTAAATCGAATGCTTTTCTTTGACCTTCAAAATATTCATTTAACTGGTTCCGAGTTTTTTGCAGAATCATACCCGTTGGAGACGTGCCCAGTTCGTCTTCCGAAATAGCGGGAACTTTTTGATCTTCCCACAAAACACGGCACAAGCCTTTTTCAGAGGCGACCAAATACAGAGGGCCAATCTTAGATTTTATTTTCAGTTGTTTTAGTTCCATAGTTCCTCATTTTTAGCGCCACAATAAAGCGGCGATATACCCTTTCCACGGGCTCATTTTTTCAAAAGCATGGGCCGGAAACTTTTGCAGTTCTCGGGCTAAGATTAAATCCGTTGCCGGAAACGCATCCGTGTGGCGCAAACACTTTAAAGCCATATAGTGCGCAGTCCATGGACCGATGCCTGGAATCGCTAAAGCATCTTTAATAAAGGATTCCACGTCTTGCGTGGGGGACAGCGACAACCGGCCTTCGATAAGGGCTTTAGAAAAATTCTGCAACGTTTTTTTTCGCGCCGAGGTCGTTTTTAATTTAGTCAGATCCGCGTTTAAAATCTCTTCGGGTGTGGGGAATAGTTTAACATTGTGACCATGAACTTTTAGGCCCGATTCTTTGCCAGCAATTTCAATCAGGTCGGCCGTCAGTTGACGGCCGCGTTCGACACTGACCAGTTGACCCAAGATCACGGCGATAGCTATTTCGAAAGGATCCCAGCCTGACGGCAAGCGGATGCCCGGGTGGATTTTCAAAAGTTTTTTTATCTGGGGTTGGGTTTCTAAAGTATTGGCGATAATGACGGGGTCTGAATCCAGATCAAACATACTGCGCACGCGGGAAATAATAGACTGAATTTTTGTCGTGTCTGGAAAATCAATCTCCACGAGCAAAGCAGACTTTTCAGGTTGGTTTGCAATGGCAATTTGCCCCAAGGATTTTTCAATCTGAACAACGCGGTGTAAAGTTTCGCCCTCGACCCATTCTAAGCGACCCATGCGGTGATTGGTGTAAGACTTTAATAGACCGGCAAAATCAAACGGTGGACGATAAGACAAAGAAATTTTTAGGCCTTCTGTGGCAGAACTTTTTTGCTGACGTAAATCGCGCGGTGATCTTTTGAAGCGATCTTTGAAAGCATCGTTAAAGCGGCGCACGGATTCAAAACCTGCGGCAAAAGCAATTTCGGTGATCGGCAGACTTGTTTCAGTTAAAAGTTTGCGGGCTAAATTTAAACGCATTTCAAAAGCCAATTGCTTGGGTGTCTTACCAATTTCTTCTTTAAAAAGCCGGCGCAAATGCCGCGCACTCACGCCAAAGCGCGCAGCGAAAGCATCTTCATCGTATTGCAAAGTTTCTTGCGCATTTAAAACTTTGAGTGCTCGTTGTACGATTGCGGAGGTGCCAATCCAAGCGGGGGATTGCGGCGCACTTTCTGGACGACAGCGCAGGCACGGCCGATAGCCCGCATTTTCGGCAGCTGGATAGCTAGAAAAAAACTCGACGTTTTCCCTTTTGGGTTTTGCCGGACAAATCGGGCGACAGTAAATGCCCGTGGTTTTGACACCCACAAAGAACTTGCCGTCAAAACGGTGATCCCGGGTCAGCATAGCTTGATAGTAAACGTCATTCTTCTTCATGCCCCAAGTATATACCCTAAAATAAATTAAAATAGCTACTTTCGGACATTGTCGGGGAATGGGAATTTTTGCGAGATTAAAAAAAATTAATTAAATGCTTGAGTTGAAAAAGATTAAATCGGAATATCTGGGCAGCTCAGATGAATGAGTGTCTGACAAAAATGAGGAGTTCCCTTGCCAAAAAATACCATCGTCCGCCTTGTTGTTGCCTGGATTTCGGTTATTTTATTCTTCTTTTTTGGCTCGGGATGGCTCAGTGAATTAGGCTCGCCTCTATTACTTACCGGTTTATTTTGTTGGCTCTTTATCGTTATTTTGTGGTCAGCATTTGGTGTGGTCCACGAAGCTGAAGAGCTTGCGGCGCTCACCGGAGAGCCCTATGGAACTTTAATATTAACTTTGTCGATCGTCGTGATTGAAGTCGCTCTGGTCGCGGCAGTGATGTTAGGAGCTAAGGAAGCGCCGACCTTAGGACGCGATACGATGTTTGCGGTTTTGATGATCGTCCTTAATGGCGTGGTCGGTTTAGGTTTGTTGATTGGTGGATTTAAATATCGTGAACAGTCTTACAACCTTCAGGGATCGGCATCTTACTTAGCAATCTTAATTCCTCTAACAACCGTGGCGTTGATTCTGCCAAACTTTACAACTTCGACATCAGGTGGGACTTTGACCCCGGTGCAAGCCATAGCCTTTTCAATTTTCACGATCATGCTTTACGGAATTTTTCTGGTGACACAGACGGGGCGTCATCGTGCCTTCTATGTTCATCCAGATGCTTTACAGGCCACCAAAGCCGATCATACGGATGAGGACCCTGTTGCTGTGAGCAAGCACACAGTCTTCATGCACACGTTGTTGTTATTGGCGAATATTTTGCCGATCGTGTTTTTATCAAAAAGTTTAGCCAAAGTGTTGGATCACGGGATTGGTTATTTAGAGTTGCCACCAGCCTTAGGCGGTGTGGTGGTTGCGGCCATGGTCTTTACCTCAGAAGGTATCAGTGCTTTGCGAGCTGTGGCGCGCAATGATTTACAACGTGCCATCAATTTGTGCTTGGGCGCCGCCGCTTCAACGGTGGGGCTGACTGTGCCGGCGGTTCTTGCGATTGGTTTGATCACGGGCCAAACAGTGGTGCTGGGGTTAAGCCCGACAGAGATGACCTTGCTTGCGATCACGTTGCTTTTAAGCACTCTGACGTTTTCCAACAAGCGCACAACCTTGCTTGAAGGAGCTGTGCATTTAACAGTGTTCTTCGTATACATCACGTTGGTGTTCAGTCCGTAAATATTTTCTGAAGGGGACCTTGACAGATTTTGAAGTGAACTCAGATTAGGAGTCATGCAGAAATATCTGTCTTTTATTTTAAGTCTCGGACTCCTTATGCTGGCAAGCGTTGTTGCTGGTATGGGCGGCTCTATGGTGGCTGATCTAGGAGTTTGGCAGGCATTTTTTCAATCTTTAATTCAAGTGGTATCTAAACCGCTTGAAGTCTTCGTCCTGGTTTTTAAGCGCGCACGATTTTTCCCCCATGCGATCTATGATCGCCACTTCTTTTTTCAGAACACAGATCCTCTTTTGATTTAGAACGCAGATCTCGTCTTGATCTGTTCAGAAAAAATTTAATCAAAGCACTAAAGAGGAATTCTATGGAATATTTAACTTCGTTTATCGCGACGGTGATCGCACATCTGCATTTATTTTTAAACGACTGGAGCATCGCCATCCTGGCACTGGCTTTAGTCATTCGCATTCTGCTGTTTCCGATTCAGATTTTTAACTTTAAGCAGCAGCGTTTGTTGCGTAAAATCCAACCGCAATTAGATCTTCTAGCGGATAAGTATAAAGAAGAACCCTTGGTTTTAATGCAAAAGATGAGTGAGCTTAAAAAACAAGAGGGTGTAAAAACAGGGATGAGCCTGCTGTCTTCATTTGTACAAATGCCTCTGTTTATTTCAATTTATAAAGTGTTTTCATCCTTGCAGACCCTCATGGGAGGAAGTTTTGCTTGGATCAGCAGCTTAGGAGCGCCAGATCCTTTATTTATTTTCCCAGCTTTGGTGGGGCTTACAACGTTCTTGCAACAGAAAATGAATCCTGCAGCAGCCCCTGCAGGCAATCCAGGTATAAGCACGATGATGAAGTGGATGCCCGCAGTCAGTATGGTGTTTATGGTGGGTTTACCTTCGGGTTTAGTGATTTACTATGCCGCAAGCGGATTCTTGCAGTTAGTCGGCGACTTTGTCTTACGTAAAGTCGCTTAACTGCGCGCCAAAATGCAAAGCTCATCACAGCGTTCATTGTACTGAACTCCTGAATGAGCTTTAACCCATTGCCATTGAACACGGCGATTTTGTAAAAGTTGATCTAATAAAATCATCTGATCGACACTGGGAATGGGGTTTGAGTTCTTTTTAATCCAACCCTGCAGTTTCCATTCGGGAATTTTGGCTAAAGCTTCAAGAAGGAC
>CAMLMF010000110.1 GCA_946480995.1 uncultured Bdellovibrio sp.
ATAAGCCGCTAAACCCGTTGAAATCACAAGTTTGATAGCGTCCTTTTTTTGTTCCGCTTCAGCTTGTTCAAGTTGCACACCCATGATGCCAAGTTCATTTGAAAGTGATGACACTTTTTCAATATTGCTCATCGCGAAAGCTTGTGTCGACATCGCCATGGCGATTAATAGACCCATTAATTTTTTCATAAAAATCTCCTTTTAGTGTTTTCTTAGTTTTGTAGCCGGATTTCTCTATGGAAGGACCGTGCCAAGGGGTATTTCGTTTTATGGCTTTTGACGGCCCCGGCGCTGTCTAGGGTAACAATTTTTGCGTTCTTTTTGGCGAGTTACACACTTTTGTTTGGTTCGCCGCTTACGTGATTGGACCTGGCTTGGCAAGTGTTTAGCAATACTGATTCTTGATGGAAAATTCCAAAGGGTCTCATCGTGAGACGAAGGGAAATCTCGTGAAAAGCGTCATTATATTTTTTGTCGCTGTGATGCTTTCGTGGACTGCGTATTCAAGTCCCAGTGATCCTTCTCGCTTTTATGTTCTTCAAGGACAAATGATGAACATCGAAGACGGGGCCTATGTGCAAGGTTCTTCAGGCAATGGGGGACTTCAGCCGGACTATTATATCGACTTAAAAGATCCCTCTATCAGACAAGTTCTTGAGCTAGCTGCAGAGATCGGTCGGCAACCCGAAGCCTTTTGGGAACGCGTGCAAAAAATTTCTGAACTAGTTGGGCTGCGTGTACTAAAGCGTGGCAGTTATGTGGATCCAGATTACTTAAAGCTCATGGAAACTTATCGCATGCAGAGCCAAGACGTGCCGTTAGCGGCCTACGTTCAATGTGGCGCAGGAGTCTGCCGTGAAAATGGAATGCTATTGCATCTGGCGCTCAAAGCTGCCGGCATTCCGAACAACTATGTTTACGCCAACGTATCTCAGACCTGGCGTGGAGAAACACGCTCAGAAGGTCATGGATTTACCGTGGTCCTGCACGAAGGAAAGAACTACGTCGTCGATTCTTATAACTCCAGCTTTAACGGTGCGATCCTTGAGGAACTTTTGCAGCCCGACGGAATCATGCGCAATGAGACCCGGGTTGCGATCAATCGCATCACTTCTTTTCCGCTGGTGTGGAATCCTAAACAGAATTTGCGTTCTGCGATTGGCAAAGGATTTATTTCGGCACCGACTTATGCGGGTCCCGATATTAATGTTGGAGAATTCGTCGAACCCAATGAGTTGCATCCCGACGTGGCCCATGAATTGTATCGCGCCGGTTCCCAGGGCGTACATATTTCCGTGGGTTCAGAGCGGGGTTATATCGGTTTTGCGATGAATCCCCAAGCGTCGCACCTGCTTTTGGCTGACATCGATGCTCAGGTGGTTCGCTTTAATAAAATTAATATTGCTTTGTTGCAGTTGTCAGATGGTTTTGCGGATTATAAAAATTTACGCTTTGCAACCGCGCACGAAACTTGGCTTGAGAAAATGCATTCCGGGATGGCAATTTCGGCTGAGATGGGGAAAGTTTTAACGGACCCCGCTATTTTTGAGTGGTGGCAAGAGCGTGTGGCACAAAGCAAATCATCTCAGGTAAAAACAGAAGTCTTAGGGCTTAACTCCTATCTCAATGATCCGGGTAAGTTTCATCGCATTTACGCGGCAGCGAAGGCCGGGCGAATTCAGTCTTTGCGTCTTAATTTAGTGGATCCATCACAATTGAATGTGCTGGCAGAAGAGTTTCGCAATAAAGGCCTGACGATCTCCCTTCTTGATATAAGCAGCGCGTGGATGCCTCGCTATATCACGAACACCGGGGTGTTGACGCTGCTGACAAGTTTGAAGCCAGTTTTCACTGACAACTCGGTGTTGATGCTGACCAAAGGTGACCGTGCTTATGGTTACTGGAAGTACGCTGCATTTAAGGGTGCTTATATCAAAAATGCCGGGCTTAAAAAACTTGAAGGCGAACGCATTCAGAAGATGTTTGATAGTTACGAGAAACCACTTTTATTTGCCGACACGAAAATCAGTATCTATAAATCGAAAGTTCTTTTGTGGGTCGAAAAATACCTTCTGCCCAAAAAAGCGCCGCAGTGTTCGCAGATTTTCTAACCCTGAGGATGAAAACAATGAAACATATTTTAGCTTTATTGGTTTTTCTTATTACCTCGTGGTCTCACGCGCAAGGAGCGGGAACGTGTTTGCCTGAATCGGACGTTAAGTCCTTGCAGCAGAATTTTTCATTTCAGGCGGTGGTCCCTGGGACAAGGACAACCACGACGGTCAAGTCGTTGCCTGCCTGCGATGATGGAAGTATGGAATTTAAGACAGTGCAGGGCTTGCTGCATTTACGTACCTTGCAGCAGACCATCAAAGGGTCGTCGCAGACCTCGGTGCTTTCCCAGGAAGGCATTTTCAATTTCTTTAAAAAACGCGTGCAAACTATTGTCTTTGGTGTTGAAGAAAACTGTCCTCTTTATACCGCGGCCTTTTACTCCCTCGAGCTTTCTCATACGATTTTTATTTGCCCGCATTTTGTAAATACTGAATCTGTTTTAATGGCCGCTCTTTTCTTGGCCCATGAAGCTCGGCACGCGGATGTGGATCATCACAGTGTGTGCAAAGAAGGGCCAGCCCGCTATGTTCCAGAGTTTCTGAACAGGGAAGGTTGCGATCAGTCCGTTGACGAACAGGGCTCCTACGGGGCTGTGACAAAGTACTGGTGGGATCTGTCACAGAACGCAACGGAAGAGTCCTTACGAAAAACCGCGAAAAGTAATTTTAAAAAAGATCTGCGTGAACGCTATAATCAAAAAAGTTTTAAATCCACATCTGGCGCTTTATTCTTGTCAGAACAGAATCAATTATATTTTTTTGATGGTGTGAACATGCAACCTTATAAAGGCTATGTTCCGACGGGCCCGGTGACAATAGTGGATCGGGTGGGGTTGCCCAGTGTCTTTGAACACTCTTCAGGGCGCTTAAAAGTTTATGAATTTGAAAAAGAGTGGGTTGAGAAAGCGGGAGCTATTTCCAAAGATTTTGCTGCCAAAACGGCTTCAGAAAGAACAAATCTTCTTGATGTGATTTATGCAGATGAAATGATTTGTTTTCTTTATAAGCCGTCGTTGAAATGTTTTTCGCGCAACTCTGGGGAAAGCATAGAGATTGGCTTGCAGCGCCTTCGCCCACTGTCTTTAAAAATGATGGATGGAAAATACTTGGTTTTGGTGGATACCCAAGGGGCGCCTTACGATATTCCCGATTTTTCGACTCTGCAGCAGTATAAAGAAAATGCTCTGACTCCGGTAAGAGGTGTTTCTCGAGTTAAAACCATCAGCCAAACGGTTTTTGGTGCTGGAATCGGTATTGGTGTTGATCCCGACGGCAAGGCTGTTCTGTTAAATCCAAAAACGGGTTGGGAGCCCATCAAATCTGCGGGTCGCCTTAAGTTTAAAAAAGTTATCTCCGTAGAGTTTTCCGAAGAGCTTGAAAAGCTCTAATTTTTTTTAAGACAGGTTTCGTCACTAGATTTTAAACTCTGACAGTCTTAAGGCTTGAATAACCATTTAAATGAACGCCGTGGGGGCATGGATCGTGCTCCTGATTTTTCGATTCGTTTGTCTTTAACCTTTTAAGGAGAATTTATGAATAAGCTATTTTTGGGTCTTGCATTGATGGTGTCAGCAAACAGCGCCTTTGCCGGGGGCGTTGAGCTGCAAACAAACGGACAGACGTTAAGTGGCGTCGTCAGCGCCGTGCAAGCAGAGTCAGATGCGACAAGTTTGGTGGCCGCTTCTGTAACGATGGCTTCTGGCATGTTTACTAATAAAACTCTTCACGTTACCAAGCAGACTTTGGCTGACATGAAGATGGATACGGCGGGTTTTATGTTTTTGCTAGCGCAAGACACGGCTGTGTTGACGTGCGAAGCGGTGAATGATCCCTTTGCTGCTCCGAATTTTCATACTTGTGCAAAAGTAAAAGTGACTTTCCACATTCCTCGTAAATAGGAATTTTCGGTACTTCTGTTTAAGTTCCTGCAAAGCCAGAGTGTCAAAGCTCTGGCTTTTTTATTTTGGCCTCCCTCGAAAGAGGGAGGCTGCGAAAAAAACTAGGGTGTCGTTCGAATAAGTTCTGGCAAGTTACACCCCTTCCTCCTAAGATTTAGTCACGGGAGTGGCATGGGTTTATTTACGCTTTTGATGGTCTTAAACGTCGCCATCTTTATTGTTGCTGTTAGCTTGATAGTCTTTGTGTATCCAGTGCGCCGCTGGCCGCTTGCGCGGTGGTTGATCGTGTTTGTGGGCTCGTTGTGTTTGATTTCGTTTTTTTCTTTGAGTGTTTATTCGCAAGAATCTTTTGAAATTAAAGTGATGTTTTCGCGTTGGCGCTTCTTGGGACTTGCGATTTTAGCACCCAGTTGGTTGTTATTTCTTAGCACAAGTTTTCAAACGTGGACTTGGTTGCAACGGCGAGGAGTTGTCGCTGCCTTATTCTTTCCAGCCCTGATCACGATTTCCTGCACGCTGATTCCAGCCCTGCAGGATCATGTCGTGCAAAATTTTTCTGCTGTGCAGGTGCTTGGCTTGTCCGTGTTGAGTTACCAAAAAGGCAGTTGGTTCCCAGTTCATTATTTTTGGAGTGTCGGCTTAATTTTAGCATCTTTTGTTTTAGGCGCGCAGATTGTCATTCAAGGGAATTCAGTTCAGCGTCGCCATCTGCTTTTTCTGATCAGCGGGTCTTTTTTTTCTTTAGCTATAGACACATACTGTGTGGCAACAAATTCACCTTTGCGCTGGGCCATGTTGCCGGCCGGGACTTATTTTTTTACCGAGGTCGCGGTTGCTTATGGCGTGTTCCGTTATCGACTTTTGGCTTCCGCTTTGATCGATATGGAAAAAGTGTACTTACACTTACCGGATCCCGTTATTGTCGTCGACGAAGCGGGTAAGCTTGCGGGTTATAATCACGCAGCGAAAAATGCTTTCTTGTTTTCTGGGGCCTCTTTTGGGCACTCTGTTGCAGGACTGATTCCGGGGTTGCCTGCGCAAAGACAAGAATTTGAGTTCGTAAATATAGTAGGGGTTTCGCGGTTCTTTGAACTTTCTATTCGCTTGATCGGCGCCGGGCAAGATTATCACGGCCAAGTTCTGTTTTTTCGTGAAGTAACAGATCATAAAGAAAACGCCAAACGTCTTTCCGAAAACATGGAGTTTCGCTCTCGCCTGATGACCTTGATTGCTCATGATATGTTTGGGCATGTGCAAAATCAGGCGCGCTTGTCTGAGGTTTTAAAGGAAGGGGTGCCGCAAGAATCGAAGGAGCTTGCAGAGCTTCTTTCGTCGTCCACCCAAGCCTCGCGGGACTTTATGGGGAATATTTTGTCATGGGCGAAAACTCAAGAGCAGGCTTTTAAATTGGTGCGCAAGCCGTTTGAAATTAATGTCCTCTTAGAAGAAATTATCGAAGAGCTTGCGGGACTATTTAAGGCCCAAGAGGTTACAACCTCCTATCACAGTGATCGTCGTCCTCTGGTGGTTTCTGGAGACTCACAGATGATTGGCACCGCCGTCAGAAATTTTCTGACCAATGCCCTGCGCGCGTCTTCGTCGGGCAAAAATGTGCGCGTAGTTCTGACAGCACAAGAACAGGAAATCACTGTTTTAGTGCAGGATCATGGCGCCGGAATGACCACGCAGGAAGTGGAAAATCTGTTGTCGGATCAAAGTAAGAAAATCTTTGGGGCAAAATCCAACAATCAAGGTTTCGGTGTCGGTTTTAGTTTGGCTCGGCAGTTTATCGATCTGCACCAAGGGCGAATCACTGTAGATTCAGTTCTTGGACGGGGCACTGAAGTTCGTTTTACCATTCCGCTGTAAAAACCACGCGGTCAGTTCAGCGCGATTGCGGGATTGTGTCTTCTGACCCAAATTCGCACGATGGGTTTTGACGGTTTCCATCGAGCATCCCAAGGTTTTTGCGATGGCTTCGTTTGTGCCACCTTGGGCGATCAGCTCTAAAACTTCCCATTCTCTTTTCGTCAATCCATCCGTTGGCGGTTTATCGAAGGCTCTTTGAATATCGGGATCCATAAAAGTTTCTGGCGTGCCCGATGTGGCCTGCAAGCGGCGCAGGGCTTCTTGAAAAACACTTTGCTTGTGGGACTTCCACAAAATCGCGTCGGCGCCAGATTTCTTTAGTTCACGCAGAGCACTTAAGTCCTCGCAGCTTGTTACAATCATGACTCGCGCCTGGTGAGGCGTTTGCTTTACTGTGCGCAGAACTTCAAGCCCCGAGATGTCCGGCAGTGATAAATCTAAGACGAGAAGATCCGGCGGGCTTTGTTGAAAAAGTTGGACCGTTGTCTGACCCAATTCAGATTTCCGAATTCGCAAAGAGCCTGGCAAAAATTCGCGCAAATAAGATTCCACACCCATCTGACAAATCGGATGATCGTCACAAATTAAAATGTCGCGAATTTTGTTTTCGATTTGTTGCATCAGTACTCTTCTTTGGTAAGAGCATAGATCATCATGTCTTCCCATTTGCCATTAAAAAACAAACGGCGCTTGCTAAGACCTTCATAGCGCATGTCTAAGCCACGGGCTGTGCGAATGGATTTTTTATTGCGTGGAGAAATGCCAGCTTCCACACGATGCAATTTTAAATTTTTAAAGGCGATATCTAAAGTCGCTCGACAAGCTTCCTGAGCATAACCTTGGCCCCAATAAATATTAAAGATGCGATAACCAAGATAGGCGTTATTAAAAACACCACGGGACACATCCATCAAACTGACGGATCCCAACAAAACGCCATCGTCTTTGCGAAAGATACCATAGTTATAGAGGCGATCGGCAAGGCGCTGCTTTTTTTCGTTCTTTAGCATCTCGTTGAATTTTTGCTTGGTTAATTGCGACTCGGCCCAATTGGTTTCATCCCATTCGTTCTGCGCAGGTCGCAGACAGGAATAGGCCTGCACCCAATTTTCGTAATCCGTTTTTTCGAATGGACGAACGATCAGACGACTGGATTTTTTAGACAGAGGCATTTTGATAGACTTCATTATGGATAAGTCTAAGAGGAATGCGCTGAAGTTTGCAATGATAATAGGTCAAAGTGTGATTGCTGCGCACGTAGGCTGTGTGATCCTCGTGGCCAATCAATTTTAAAGTGATTTTGGATTCAGGGCCTTTGGGCAAGGCCACAGCTTTCGGAGTCACAAAGGGTGTTTGTTTGTCGTCGATCCAGATTTCCGCGCCTTCTTGTTCGCTAACAACCATGCACAGACACATCGGGGTTTTATCGATTCTTAAGAATTCACGTAAAGTTTTAAACCATGCCATAAAAGCCCCCTTTCGATCCGCAAAAGGGTTTAGCACAAGGAGGTTTTGATGTCCTACAGAAATGTAAAAAAACTAGACCTTCTCGGTTCTAGTGTAATGAATGCGGAGCAATCAGATAGAACTCTGGAATTTCGACGCTGAAGCTCTCTCCGTTTTCGGCGACGAAATGGTAAAAGCCCTTCATGCTGCCT
>CAMLMF010000111.1 GCA_946480995.1 uncultured Bdellovibrio sp.
ATTCAAAAAATGCATAATTAGTGCGGCCAAGTTTCCCTGTACTTAGGTCCGGATTCTATACTAGTCTTTGTACTTGGACATACGGCCTGGGAAGCTATAGACGTCCTAGAACTGTCATCGAGGGGAAACATCAATGAAATACGCAGCTCGGTTAGTGCTTATCGGCCTTATTGTTACATCATCGTTATCCTTTGCCCAGGGCAACGACATTCATGCCACGATTGTGGGCGGCAGTGAAGCTGCGGTGGGGGAGTTTCCTTTCATCGTGTCTTTGCAAGGCTCCGGTGGCCACTTTTGTGGAGCTTCCTTAATTAAGAAAAATTGGGTGCTGACGGCGGCGCACTGTGTGCAGGGCTCTAGCCCGAAAAAAGTCGTCATTGGTTTGCATGATCAGAAGAATGTCGCAAAAGCAGAAGTGATTAAACCCAAAAAAGTGATCACGCATCCACAATATGATGCTGACAGTTCTGATTTCGATTTTGCTTTGATTGAGCTTGAACGGGACGCTGTGGCTGAGCCCGTAACTTTGAATGAAGCGGAAGTGGAAATCCCATCTGAATCGCAAGAGCAAATTATGGCAACAGTAGCGGGTTGGGGTGCTATGAAAGAAAACTCTTACAGTACGCCTGCGAAACTCCAAAAAGTGAGTGTGCCATTGGTGACTCACGACGTTTGCAATCGCAATTATAAAAATGCGATCACTGATCGTATGATTTGTGCTGGTTACCCTCGTGGCGGAAAAGATTCTTGCCAAGGAGACAGCGGAGGTCCATTGGTTGTGCGCACGAATCTTGGACAAACACTTTTAATCGGTGTGGTCAGTTGGGGAGAAGGATGCGCTCGAGCGAACTCTCCTGGAGTTTACGCGAAAGTAAATGCGGCTTACAGTTGGATTGAGCAAACAGCTCGTTAAAAATAAAAAACCCCACAGGAAACTGCGGGGTTTTTATTTTCTCTTACGCTTATCCTTAAACCCGAAGGCTTAAGGACACTAAGTATTACTTAGTGCAAGAAAGCGGATAGATGTGACCGTTCGCAGCCAAGAAGCCACCGAAAGTTCCATCGTTTTCTAGGCCAAGACCCAAGAAACCTGTGTTTTTGATAACGCCATCTTCTTGAGCTGACTTGTCAGTCAAAGCCAAAAGATTCAAGAAACCGTTTTTAAGTTGTTCATTTACAGTGCCTTTATCCATTTGTGAAAAGAATGAAGACGCGCCGTTTTTCTCTGTCAAAGAAACGATAACGAAATCTACAGATTGATCATCTGCAAGTTCAACTTTTAAAGAAACAAATGTGCTGTCTGGAACTTTACATTTCAAAACAGTAGTTTCAGCCATTGCTGATGAACCGATAAGTACCAAAGCTGCTACGATTAGATTTTTCATTTTAGACCCTCCTAATAGGTATAATGAACCGTAGGAACGCTATTTCAGTCGACCGATCGAGGCAATATAAATGCATCGCGCAAGTGGGCGAATGTTGCCATTAGTTATTAAATAAAAAGTCCGCATTTCGGTTAAAATTTTTTTGCACTATGTGCAGGATTTAACGGACAGGCGGGCTTTTCCCAGTTATCCTGCATTAACTTGTTGCGCTGTGAATTGGCATTAATGAAGAGTAAATGAAAAGCAAGCTGACTTTAGTACACATATTTATTTTGAACCAAATCGTGATGACACTCATCCTTTTTGTCGCTTTGGGGATGTACGGGACTCACCTGTATCTCAATGAACAGCGGGCAGTGCGTGAGCGCATGGAACCGGCGTTGAGCAAAGAAATTGATCGCTTAAATAATGACATTTTCAGTTTAGAAGCCAATGTGCAAAAGCTCAAAAGTATGGTGGAGCTTTTTGATTTCGTACCGGCTCATTTGCGCATAGAAAAATTTAGAAACTTTGCCGCGGCGACAATTGTGCCGTACTCAACGCAGTATAATGCCTATTTTGCTTTGGCTCCGGATCTAGCGCAGAAGTATTTTAAAAAGAACGCCTATATACAAGTTTTGCACCGCGATTATTCGTTGGTTGGTACAGGCAAATACGACGACCCAAGTTCTTTAATCGCTCAAGAATTTCTTGAGGATCAGTATCTTACGGAACGTGACGGTGAGATGCAGTGGTGGTGGATGAATGAAGGCCATTACGGGGTGAATTTTTCTGACTTCTATTTTGATAGAAGCTATATGGAAAAAGTCATGTTCAGCACCACGACAGGTATTTACAAAAACGGTCAACTGCAAGCGGTTGTTGGTATCGACACGTTGGCTAGTGATATCGCGGCCCGCCTGTGTGATTTTAAAATGGGAGAGACAGGCGGTTTGTTGGTCGTCGATCACCAGGGGCTTCCGATTGTGCCACTGATCGCACAAAATTTACCTTTGCTGGATTTTAAGTATTCGCGTGCATCGACGAAAGAAGAATTTTTGCAGCTGCCACAGATGGTTCATAAAGTCTTCAATGTACAGGGGCAGTTTCTGCAGGATTTTGTCGGCGCCGATGGTAAAACTTATTTAACATTTTCTAAACCGATCAAGGGTCGTCCTTGGCATTTAGTTGTCTATCAGGAAGAATCTGAAGCGTATTCGGGCTTGTATGTACGTCTGGTATCTTTGGGGCTTGTCGCGTTAGCAATATACGTTCTTTTAAGTGCCATGGTGTGGATCACGGGCGGTTACGTTATGAACCGCGATCGCGTTGCTGTGGATGAGCTGCGTGAATCGAAAAATAAAGCGGAAGCCGCGACTCGTTCTAAATCTTTGTTTCTTTCGACAATGAGTCATGAAATCCGCACGCCTCTGAATGCGATTTTGGGATCTTCGGAATTGTTAGAAGAAACTCCGTTAAATAAAGATCAGAAAGAGCTACTTAGTTCATTAAAAATTTCCGGCGACACACTTCTGGGTATGTTGAATAATGTTTTGGATTTTTCTAAGTTTGAATTTGGTCGCATGCAATTAGAACAGCGTGAATTTTTGTTGAGCGATCTGATTCGCGAAGTGGAGGCCTTGGTGGCTCCTTCGATTTTGCGCAGAGGCTTGCAGTTTTCTTTTTATGGTCCCGATATGGATCGCTGGGTTACAGGAGATTCATTACGTTTGAAGCAAATCCTGATGAACTTGCTTGGCAACGCAGTGAAATTTACCGAACGCGGGCGTATTGAGTTGTCCGTCAGTGTTACTCCGAGTGAAAAATCCGCCCACGAGAACTTCCAGTTCGAAGTGAAAGACACAGGAGTCGGAGTCGCTGCTGAAAACTTGAATAAAATTTTTGATGAATTTGACCAGGCGGATTCTTCTGTCACGCGCCGCTTTGGTGGTACCGGGTTGGGGTTGAGTATTTCAAAAAAACTTGTTCGCCTAATGGGTGGTGATCTTTTATGTGAAAGCCAAGAGCATAAGGGCTCGCGCTTTTATTTTACCATCGAGCTAAAAAGTCGCCTTGGCGATTCATGGCGGATGCGCGGTGCCGATGTGGCAGCACCCAGGGCCGTCGTTGCTCAAGAAAACTTAGAAGTTGCGCAAGATTGCAAAATTTTGATTGTCGATGATATGGAAGAAAATCACGTATTATTAAAGGCCTACTTGAAAAAGAAGGGACATGTCGGAGTCGATTCTGCATTTAATGGATATGAGTGTCTGGAAAAGTGGGAAAAGACTCCTTATGCACTGATCTTTATGGATGTGCAAATGCCGCGAATTTCGGGACTTGATACCATTCGTAAGTTACGCCAAATCGAAGCAGAGGCGCATCGTCCAAGGACGCCTATCGTAGTTGTTTCGGCGAATACATTTGTGGAAGATGTTGATAAAAGTTTAAATGCGGGGGCTGATGAACACTGTGGTAAGCCGATCCGCAAGCAAACTGTCATTGAACTGATTGAAAAGTATTGCGAAAAGGCCTAGTTACCTAGGCCGCCGCTTTTTCCCCGCGTAGAAGAACCTCAAGACTGTGTGTCGAAGCCTCTAAGTCCTGGGCTTGTTCAGATAACACTGTCGAATTTGTAGAAAGGTTTTCTGCGACACTTGCATTGGACTGAGTCACTTGATCGATTTCTGACATCGCTTGGCTAAGCTGACTGATTCCCAATGATTGCTCTTGAGAAGCCACTGAAATCTCGTTGTTTAAGGTGTCTAGCTTTTGAATCAAAGCAATAATCTTAGACAAGGCAGCGCCACTATTGTCGGCGACGCGTGTACCACGTTCTGTTTGTTCAACTGAAGTGGAAATGATCGAACCGATTTCCTTGGCTGCTTCTGCTGATCTTTGTGCCAGTGTACGCACGGCTTCTGCTACGACCGCGAAACCTTTTCCTTGTTCTCCGGCGCGAGCCGCTTCGACCGCAGCATTTAAGGCTAATAAGTTGGTTTGGAAGGCGATGTCATCAATAACTGCGATGATCTCTTCGATTTTCTTAGAACTTGAAGAAATCTCTTTCATTGAAGTGATAAGGACTGATATCTCTTTACCACCTTCGGTTGCAGCCACTGTACTTTCTTTAGAAAACTGAGCCGCAGATTTAGCATGTTCCGCGTTCAATTTTACCATACTAGATAGTTCTTCGATCGAAGCCACCGTTTCTTCGATTGAAGCTGCTTGGCGAGTAGAAGATTGGGATAACGTTTGCGTTGACGAATTGATCTCACGTGATTTTTCCGAAGTCGTGTTCACTGACTCTTGCACTTTAGTGACGACTTCATGGATCGAAGCGACCAAAGTTTTTTGAAAGAAGAAGCCCACCACAAGAATAATGCCGACCAAGACGCCGATCATAATGATTAACTGGACTTTAGTTTTATTTGCATTACTTTTAGCGTCCTCGAAAGCCTGCTCTGTTGCTTTGGTTACTTCAGTTGCAGCTTTGTCCAGTTTGTCAAAGAGGGCTTCTGCCGTTGGGTTTAGATTATTCAAAATTTTGCCGGAAGCTGATGGTAAATTGTTTGAACTAAGATCTTTAGTAATGTCAGCCCATTGGCTTTTATATTTTTCTGCGTCTCCACTCAGAGGAGCGCATTGTTGGCCACACTTGCCAAGAAGCGTTTCGAATTCAGCGATGAAGCCTTTCACCAGCTCCATACGAATTTCGCGAGAATCAGGGTCTGTTTCAGCAGCCAAGGGCAGAATATTGGAGTGAACCAGTGCCATCGATTTAATTAAAGAGCTTTGCGTGGCTAAGCTAGTCGTACCAGATTTGCCTGCATCACTCATCGCGCTGAGGGCATTTTGACTTGTATAAAAAAATACAGAGCTTACAGCTAAAACAAACCCAGCAATGATCGTCAGAAAGATTAACAATGCCTTACCGATACCCAGTTTTTTAAACACAAATTGCTCCTTAATATTTTCACAACAAAATATTTATCGGATTTTTAAGAAGGTACTTAAGCGCCTTGAGTGTTTTTTTGTGAGTAATTAACTTAATGTTTACAAATATTTGCGAAGAATCAGAGTTTTCTTAGTACTAAGGTCCAGAAAAAAAACTAATGGGCCCAAAACTATTAAGATTGGTTGACCAAAAATATGAGAATTTGCACGCTTGGTATCACGACACCACGGAGGATGTTTAATGAAAAAGTCAGTTGTCATGATGGCATTGATGCTGCCGCTAATGTTGATCGGAAGATCGGCGCTTGCGGGTAAGGTTGAAGATGTTCAAGCGGCAGTTAAATCTGCTTGCAGTAAAGATGTTCCAAAAGAAGACGCTTTGCGCTTGGTTAAAAATCTATTCTTGTCTTGTGTTCCAGGAGACAAAGTAGATGTAGACGGATGCAAAGTTGCCTGTCTGAAAGAAAACTCTGGAGCTGTCGTAGGACAGTAATTATTTTTAGGAGATATGAACATGTTTAAAAAAATTGCATCAGTATTAATGGCAACGGCAATTGCTCCAGTAGCGATGGCCCAGAATCCAAGCCTTGAAGATAGAATTTCAGAATTAGAAGCGAATTCTTCTCTGAACATTTTTAACTTCAGCGGTATCTTCAACACTCGTTATGACAGTCTTTCTGTTAAACAAGCTAAACCAGTTGACGCTACTTTGGCTGACAACAAGAATTTAGGTTACTTACGTATGCGCGTTTCTTTGAATGCGGATGCTAACGTATCTAAAAACGTGAAATTTTACTCACGCTTCACGACAAGCAAACACTTTAATAAGTGGACCACGATTCAATCAGGATCTGCACCTTCAACAACGGGAACAGACTTAAGAGCGTCTGACAACTACAACGATTCTAGTGTTGTGCTTGAAAAAGCGTACTTGGATATGACAATCCCAGACACGAATTTTATCATCTCTTTGGGTCGTCTTCCGACTCCAGATGGTCAGCCTTCGAACTATTGGGATGGTCGTGCTCGTTTAGGTACTTATCCTTTGATGTCTTACAGCTCTGTTCTTGATGGTATGGCTGTGACTTACAAAGTTGATGAATATATGCCTGAAGGTCACAAGTTGTCAGTTCGTGCGATCTATGCGCCATTCTCTTCATACACTGTTGGCAGCAAAGGTTATCAAACGTTCCCAACAAATGATACAACTGGAACAAACAACCAATTTGTAAATACATTCACTGACTTTGCAACTGGTCAGATTGATTATTCTACAACAAACATTGGTATCGCTGATAACTTCGGTTTGATCTTGCAGTACAACGAGCTTCAAGGCTTGCCGGTAGCTGGCGGCGCGGCAGTCGCTTCTAACTTAAGCTTTGGCTTGAAGGCGTCTTCGGTAGCAGCTGAACTAAACGGTGTAGCGAGCTTGCCAATCGATCTTTCAGTGAGCGTGTTAGGTTCTGAAGTTGTATCAAAAGGTCTATTACCAAGTGGTGTCGGTTACGGTACGACAAAAGCTGAAGCGAGCACATATGGTTCATTCACTTTGGTGTCGACTCGTTACAGAACAGCTAGCTGGTTGTTCGGCGTTGAGTACGGTAAAGGTACTGAAGGCGTATTCTACTCTGGTGGTACGGCTGAAGACTTGACAAACATGTACGGAACTCCAGGTACTTTGATCCATGGATATGTAACTAAGAAATTCACTGACAACTTGTCATTGCGTCTTGGTTACTATACTCAGCAAGAAGACTATACACGTCTTGGCGGTGGTAACGTAGCTGAAGCTGATAAGAAAATTACAGTTGGCTATGCTAACTTCCGCGCAGACTTCTAGTCAGCGGATCATTCTGAGATAGTGATTTAAGAGGGATTGGTTTTCGTTTCCCGATCTCTTATAGACCCTGGGTTATCCCGGGGTCTTTTTTTTGTGAGAGCTGCTTCCTTTGCACTTGCGCAAAAATCCAACTGACTACTCACAATACAGCGTAAAGTTTTTAACACCTTATCCCGATATTACCAAGGTCTGAGGTCGGAATGGTAATTGCTTCTATCCATTACGAGACGTGAAATTTAGGGGGAAATGTGAAAAGACTATTGGCACTTGGGACGATGTTCTGTCTCGTATTGGGATTTCAGAACTGCAGTCAAAGTTCCTTACAGGATTCAACCCTGGCGGGAGCGGATGTGACCGTGAATCTTCCTACGG
>CAMLMF010000112.1 GCA_946480995.1 uncultured Bdellovibrio sp.
AAGTATCGCAAGGAGGTGGGGATTCGGTTGGTTTCTAGATAATAAGTAGATAGATAGATAGATAGATAGATAGATAGATAGATAGATAGATAGACGAATTTTCTATTTGGTTGGGGGCGTTTATACGCGAGGCTTCGGGGCAAATCTGCTGAAACTGTTTTGCGGTCTTTCTCCGTCCTTGGGAGAGCCTTTCTGATGCGCATCGTGCGCATCAGACGCGAGTAGGTGGGGAGGATTGTTTTTATCGAGCTTTTGGTCGGACTGAGGAGGCTTGGATTTTCTATCTATTTATTTTTCAGCGCGGCCTTCGCCTTTTGCCAGTACGCTTCTTTCTCTTCCAAAGTAAAACTGCCCCAGTCTTTTCCTTCGTGTGTGGCAATATTCACCATTTCTTTGAAGCGCTCGCTGAAACGAACATTCGCCTTGCGCAATACTTGCTCTGGTTCCATTTCTAAATGACGACCCAACTGTGCTAGTGAAAATAAAACGTCGCCCAACTCGTGGAAAATATCCTCGTGCACGTCGCTGTCTAAAGCTTCGCGCAATTCGTCGAATTCTTCTTCGACCTTCAACATCACGCCTTCCAGATTTTCCCAGTCAAACTTGAACTTTTCAGTGCGTTTGCCAATTTTATAAGCTTGCTGCAATGCAGGCAGGGGAGGCACGTTTAAAGCATAGGGTGATGTTTCTCCCGCGGCAGCTTTTTCTTTTTTCTTAATCTCTTCCCAATTGCGAATAACTTCAGCAGAGTCCGCGACGGCGGCACCACCAAAAACATGGGGGTGGCGACGCACTAACTTCTCGCTGATTGAGGCAATCACGTCCTCTAAAGTAAATGCTCCGCGCTCTGAGGCGAGTTGAGCATGTAAAATCACCTGAAACAAAACATCGCCCAGCTCATCTTTGATTTTGTTATCACGCACAGGACCGGGAGCGGTTTCGATGACTTCGACCAGTTCGTGGGACTCTTCGATTGCGTATTGAGTCAAAGATTCGTGAGTTTGCTCCTTATCCCAGGGGCAACCATTGGGACCGCGCAGGGCAGATACGATCTCGACTAAGGACGCAATTTGACGTAAGTTAGAAGGAACATTCACCATGAGAGCCTCGACTTTCTGATGGAATCTCTTTATTGCTAGCACAATTGCCGAGTGATTTCGACAATTATTCTAAAACGAGTTAGGCTAAAGCGGAGTGAATTTTAAGGATGACAGTATAGATTATGCAACGAGGAAAAGGTTCAAAAAAAGGCGAGAGTCCAACGACTCGAGTAAACTATGAGGATCACAGTTTAAAGTTTTTAGACTGGGTGGATTCCATTGGCCTTGAGAAAACGTACTTTGGCCGTTTCATGCAGATCATGGAAGAAAAGTTTTTCGTTCGCCGTGCTCTGCTCATCTTTTTGTACTGCGTTCTTTTGTCTTACACAATTTTTTATCAGCTCGATATTCCCTATAATTTTAATGTCGGAGACGTTGCCAAGTACGACGTGGCAGCACCCATCGGTTTTGAGATGACCGATGAAGTGACCACAGAAGAAAAACGCACTAAAGCGGAGTTCTCTGTGCCGATCGTTTACGACTTTGATACTTCCGTATTTGAACGTGTGTCGGTCGGATTGATTCATTCATTTCGCACTATGCGCGCGTATTACCGTGAAACCGCCTGGCCGTCGGCGCCCGCGGCGTATCGTGCGAAAGTAAAAGAATTCTTTCAGTATAAAAAGCAATTCGAAAAAGAGCTGGGTGTCCCAGTTTCAGACTTCATGTTCGAGTGGTTGATAGATTTGAAATTCACTCCGCGTATTGAGTCCATCATTATCCGCAACATGGAAAGCTGGTACGATCGCAAAATCGCCGAAGCCCCTGATCGTTTTATTCCGACCACGCAGGGTAATGTTGTCGGGCGCGTTGTTCACCGCAACAACCTTGGTAAAGAGTTTCCGATTTCCCGGGACGAAATCCTTGACCTACAAGCCCCAGAAAATTTTGATCTTGATCTTAAAAAAGATCTGATTCGCTTTAATGACAGCGACCAAGCAAACATCCTGTATTTCGCCCGCTCACTTCTGACGCCGAATTTAACCCTGAATAAGCAAGAAACTGCAACCCGTCGCCAAGCGGCCCGTGATGCGGTCATCCCAGTGACGATCACGATCAAAAAGAACCAAACGATCATCACGCAAGGTTCCGTCATTCAGCCATTCCAAATGGCGGTGATTAAGCAAATCGAAAATATCCGTGCCGATAAACGCAAAGACGTGATGGCGCTCTCGATGGCTTTGATGTTGTCAGTGGCGATCATGGTCTTTTTCTCGTACTTAAAACGCTTCACCATGAACAAGGTGAAAATTGATTTCAAAGATATCTCAGTCATGATGCTCATCGCGTTTGGCGTGATTTTCTTTACAAAGATTTATCTGTTCATGACGGATGCCGCCTTCGCCTCGAAGATGAGCCATCTGATCCCGGCCTCCGTGTTCTTGTATGCAGCCCCTGTGGCGGCAGGTCCAATGCTGGTTGGTTTGCTGATCACGTACGGCGAAATTGTGTGGCTCTTCACCGCGTTTTTGTCGGTGTGCTTGGGCATCATGGTCGAATATAACTTTGCCTTTATGTTTGTGACGTTGGTGGGCGGAATCGCGGCAGCCCGTGGTGTTTTCAACTGTAAAACCAGAAATGATATTTACTTTGCCGGTGTACGCACGGGTTTAGTTAATGCCTTGATGATCGCCTTCGTTTTAACCATGACGAAATTTGACCAAGAGGGCGGACTGAAAGAAATTCTTCTGTCGATCCCGGCAGGTTTTATCGGCGGTATTTTCAGTGCATTGTTTGCGATGATGTTTGTACCGTTGCTTGAATCCATTTTTAACTATACGACCGACGTCAAATTGCTAGAGCTTAGTAATCTTAACCATCCACTGCTTAAAGAGATGATCGTGAAAGCCCCAGGCACATACCATCACTCGATGATGGTGGGATCGATGGTGGAGGCCGCAGCTGAAGAGATCGGCGCCAATCCGCTGCTCGGTAAAGTGATGTGCTATTACCACGATATCGGTAAAATGGAGCACGCGAATTACTTTATCGAAAATCAAAAGCCAGGACATAATCCCCACGATCATATTTCGCCATTTATGAGTAAAACGTTGCTGGTCGCCCATGTGAAGGACGGCATCGAAATGGGAACGGCGTTCAAACTTGGCAAGCCGATCTTAGACGGTATTATCCAGCATCACGGCACAACCTTGATTTCGTATTTCTATAACAAAGCTTTAGATCTTAAAAAAGAAGACGATCCAGAAATCAGCGACAATGACTTCCGTTATCCAGGTCCAAAACCGCAATTCCGCGAATCAGCTTTATGTATGCTGGCCGATTCTATCGAAGCCGCGGCAAGATCGCTTGATGAGCCAACACCAACGCGTTTGCAAAATATCGTGCGCAATATCATTCAAAGAAAATTTTCTGACGGGCAGCTGGATGAGTGTAATTTGACTCTGAAAGACATTTCAAAAGTCGAACTTGCCTTCGTCAGAATCTTGCTAGGCATCTATCACCAACGCATCGATTATCCACGCAGTGCCGGTGGTGGCTTGGGTGAGTCGGTTTAGTATGCAGTTAGTGATCGTCAATGAATCCAAACACCCAGTGCCGCGCCAGTTTGTGCAAAAATGGACCGCGGACTTAAGCAAAGAATTGCAAAAACGCAAAGTTCTAAAAAAAGCGCACCTACAACAAGAACTGACCCTGGTCTTTTTGGATAAAAAACCCGCGCAGAAATTAAACAAAGAATTCCGCGGTAAAGATTACGCCACGGATGTGCTCAGCTTTGACTCGATGGAGCCCAGCTCTTTTGGTGAACTTATTCTGTGCCCTGAAGTTTTAAAGCGCCAAGCTAAGGAACATGGTCTTACCTACCGCGAAGAGCTTGGCTATATGCTTTTGCATGGGATTCTGCATCTCTTGGGTTACGACCACGAAACTGGTGAAAAAGACGCCAAAAAGATGTTCAGTTTGCAGGATGCGGTCTTTGAAAAGCTGCTCAGCTAGCAGCGCTAGGCCTTGACAGCCCGACCTTGCCCGATACACTGGCGTCATGTCGATAGTTACAGAAGCCTCTGATATTAAAAGTAAAATTTCGTCCCTCGAGAGTTTCGCAAAGGAACTCCGGGGGTATCTTTGACTTAGATAAGAAAAAGAAACGCCTGGATGAGCTTGCCATCCAAGCCGAAAATCCCGCGCTGTGGGAAAAGCCTGCAGAAATGCAAAAACACAATAAAGAAAAAAGCCTGCTTGAACGTGCCGTCGGTGAGTTCGATGCGTTTGCCAATCGCCTCAGCGATGCGCAAGTTTTATTGGAGATGGCCGTTGAAGCCCAAGACGAAGGCAGTTTTGGCGAAGTTAAAACAGAAATCGCGGCCCTTGAAAAATACGGCCAAGAACTAGAACTTAAAAGAGTATTAAGTGGTGAATTAGACGCCAACAGCTCTTACCTGTCGATCAACTCTGGTGCCGGTGGGACCGAGTCTTGCGATTGGGCAGAGATGCTTTTACGCATGTACACGCGCTATTGTGAAAAACACGGTTACAAAGTGCAAATCATCGAGATGACCGAGGGCGAGGGTGCCGGAATTAAATCCTGCACGCTCTTAGTGGAAGGCCCTTATGCCTATGGTTATCTGAAGGCGGAATCAGGCGTGCATCGTTTGGTGCGTATTTCGCCGTTTGACTCCAATGCTCGTCGCCACACTTCGTTTGCCTCGGTTTTTGCGTGGGCCGAAGTTGATGACGATATCAATATCGAAGTTCGTCCTGAGGATCTGCGCGTGGAAACGTTCCGCTCTAGCGGAGCCGGTGGACAGCACGTCAATAAGACAGATTCTGCCGTTCGTATGTACCACATTCCGTCGGGCGTGATCGTGTCGTGCCAGTTAGAAAGATCGCAAATTCAGAACAGAGAAAAAGCATTAAAAATGCTGAAAGCGCGCCTTTACGAAATTGAAGTTGAAAAACGCAATGCCGAAAAAGACGCCATGAATTCGCAGAAAAAAGCCAACGAGTGGGGGTCGCAAATTCGTTCCTATGTGATGCACCCTTATCAAATGGTCAAAGATCACAGAACGGATTTTGAAACCAATCAAGTCGATGATGTAATGGATGGCGATTTGGATGGGTTTGTGATGGCTTATCTGAAAGAGCAAATCACCAATCAGGTTGCGCCCGCGTGAATAAATCCTTGATCTGGATCGCATGGAGGCTCTTAGTGTCCCGCCAAACTTTGTTTGGTGGTTCCGCTCCGCTGTCGATCTTAGGATTGATCTTAGGGGTGGCAGCCCTTGTTGCCAGTATGGCCGTGATGAGTGGTTTTGAATCAACACTTAAAAAAGCCATGTCTGAAGTTTCTGGCCACGCGCAAGTGGTGAAACGTTCGCGCTTTCCCGATGATTGGAAAGAACTTGAAGACCGCATTAAACTGGCTGAACCAACGCTGGTTTCTTCCAGTCGTTTTGTTTTTATTGAAGCCGTTTTGGCGAACAAAGGGAAAATTTCTGGAGTTCTGCTGCAAGGGGTGGACACAGAGCGCGTAAATCAAGTTTTAAATTTGCAAACACGTCTTACCAGTGGCTCAGAAGATCTTTCGGGCTCTGCAACTTCAGAAGCTCCTTTGGCTTTGATCGGCAAAGGGTTGGCGACAAAAATGGAATTACAGGTCGGCGATCGGTTTCGCATCGTAGTTCCCGTGGCTGATGCCGTGGACCCGTCAAAATTTCAACGCCGTGTGGGTGAGTTTCAAGTCCAAGGCATTTTGGATTTGGGCAAATACGAATGGAACGAGCGCTTTATTATTTCTGACTTAAAGGCCGCGCAAAGCATTGCTGAAATCGGCGATCGTTATTCGGGATTGTTGCTGCGTTTTGAAGACGTCAATCACGCGCGCACGGCAAGTTTTAACCTCAGCCAAGTTTTGGGCTCGCCATATTGGGTGCGCGATTGGCGTGATTCGAATGAAAATCTTTTTGAAGCTGTCGAGGTCGAAAGACCCGGGATTTTCCTGGTGGTTTTAATTATTACCCTTGTGGCTGCGTTTAATGTTTCGGCGACTTTATTTGTAAACGTCGTTCGTCGTTACAAGGATATTGCGATCTTAAAAACGATCGGTCTGTCGCAAAAAGACATCGTTAAAATATTTGCCTTTCAGGGGCTTTTCTTGGGCGGGATCGGGATCTTTTTTGGCTTTTTGTTGGGGTTCGTTTTGTGTTTACTCTTTGCCGTTGCACAGTCCCGTTTGGGTTTGATTGCAGGGGAAGTGTATCGCTTGGATTCCATTGAAGTAAATATTCGTTTCGTCGACTCTTTGGCTATTTGTGTGGCCACATTGTTGATTTGTTTTATCGCGACTTTGGCTCCGGCACGCCGGGGTGGAAAGCTCAACCCTGTGCAAGGACTTCGCAATGAATAATGAAAATGTTTTTCTAAAGGCCGTTGATATTCATAAATCCTATGCGCAAGGAGCGGGACAATTAGAAATCTTGCGCGGAGTAAGCTTAGAAATTAAGCAGGGTGAGGCGCTCGCAATTCTAGGATCTTCTGGGGCCGGTAAAAGTACGTTGTTGCAAATCATGGGTACACTGGATCGACCAAATCGCGGTGAATTGTTTTGCGAAGGCCGTGATTTATTGGCGATGGGCGATGAAGAGCTGTCACGCTTTCGTAATTCAGAAATGGGCTTTGTGTTTCAATTCCATCATCTGCTGGGGGAGTTTTCCGCGGTTGAAAATGTCATGATTCCATGTCGCGTCGCAGGGGAGCCGCTAAAAGCAGCTCGAGAAAAAGCCCTGCACCTGCTGGAGTTTATGGGGTTGGCGGATCGAGCGGAGCATTATCCAAGCCAGCTTTCGGGAGGGGAATTGCAAAGGGTTGCGATTGCCCGCGCCTTGGTTCGTCATCCAAAAATTTTGTTCGCCGATGAGCCGACGGGCAATTTAGATTCAGCGACGAGTGCAAAAATCCAAGAACTGTTTTTCCGTCTGAAAGAGGACATGAAGTTGGCTCTTGTGGTGGTGACGCATGATCTTGCCTTCGCGACCCGTTTTCCAAAAGTCTATCGAATGAAAGACGGCCTCTGGCATTCATAAGAGCCTGCTAGAAAATGGCCGGACTCTGCGTTACTCGTCGTCGACGTACCTTCAGTACGCCTTCCTCCTCGCGCCTTGATTCCGACCATTTTTTAGCAAGCTTGGTCCGATGTGCGGCGCGTCTTCTTTGACACGACTTTGGTCTTAAGTTACGATTCCCAGGATAAATTGTAAGTATTTAAAAATCTTATTGTTTTTAAAAAACTGATTTAAAAACCTGTTGAGGAATTGAAACTTTGAGTAAGCTTCTTTGTACACTGTTAATCACTTCATTGGCTTCGACGGTTTGGGCGGCTCCCGCTAAAAAGAAAACCACCAAAAATAATACTCCTGTGACTGTTGCGGCGTCGGCGCCTGCAGCTTCTGGTTTGGTTATTAAAAATATCGAAGT
>CAMLMF010000113.1 GCA_946480995.1 uncultured Bdellovibrio sp.
CCCACTTTTGTCGCTGGCGAATCCACCGAGTGACAAGACGCACAGGCTTTAACCACAAAAAGTTTTTCACCTTTTTTAGCTAGTGGAAGACTTCTTTCTTCCTGACCTTGTTCCAAATACTTATCGAAGTCCGCACGAGACACGACTTTCATTTTACCGATCATACCTGAATGCGAAGTTCCGCAATACTCAGTACAGAAGATATGGAAGTCGCCAAGTTTATCAGCGCGGAACCATAAAGCTGTGTAACGACCTGGTACGGCGTCTTGCTTGATACGGAATGAAGGAACATAGAATGAATGGATTACGTCGCTAGAAGTAAGCAAAAGCTTAACGTCTTGGCCCACTGGAACAACAACTTCGTTCACAGTTTTGTAACCGTTCTTGTATTCAACTTCCCAAGCCCATTGTTTACCAAGAACGTTGATCTCTAATGCATTTTTCGGCATCGAGCGCATTTCATGGTAAATGTACCAACCCCAAGCAAATACCCCTAGGAAGATCACAAGTGGGATGAATGACCACAAGAACTCCAAGAAAGTATTGTGAGAGATATAAGCTGTTTTGTCGTTTGGCGACTTACGACGATACTTCCAAACGAAGTAAATCATCCCGCCAATAACTAAAACGCAGGCAATTAAGCTTGTGATCAACAAGAATCCGTACAGATTGTCTACCTGCTTTGCAATCTCGGTTCCTTGTGTGGGCATGAAGGATTGGGCCTTCGCTAAATTAAACCACATCATGTACTTTTATCTCCCCGCCTATTTGTTCTTCGCTCTACGCGAGCGGATATAAATCGGCAATAACCATAATACCATCAACATCACCATTACTGCTCCGCCGAGTTTCATCAGATTGAAAGCCGCCAGAGTGTACTTGCTTTGCTGTGGGTCATACTTAAAACAATACAAAACTAAGTGATCAACGAAGCTGCCGATTTTTCCGTCAGCGGCTTCCGTCAAAGCCAACTTAATATCTTTAGGATCAAACAAAATCCCCGGTAAATAACGTGAGATCGTCCCATCTGGGGTGATAATCACCGCTGCAGAGGCATGGGCCCACTCTTGAGCTTGCTCGTCCCACTTAAACTTGAAACCCAAGGACTGAGTGATCGCCTGAACCGTGGATTCATCCGCTGTGATGAAGTGCCAACCTTTTTCTGCGCCCTCACGCTCATAGAGCTTCATGTAAGTCTCTTTTTTCTTAGCCGCCAAGTCGGGAGTTTCTTTTGAGTCAAAACTCATAGAAAGAACTTTATATCTCTTTCCAACAGTCCACTCTTTATCCATCATTTTTAAACCGTCTGTTAGACCGTTTAAATGAAAGTTACAAAGCCCAGGGCAAGAAAAATACACTGGAGAAATAATCACAGGATGTTTGCCATCAAAGAACGAACCTAAAGTTGTCTCTTGGCCATCATCGTTTTTAACTTTTAAAGTTAGGTCCAGCTTGCCACCCAACTTTTCATCAATACCAATACCGGCAAGTTCTTTCGGGGCTTCATTCGCCACCATCGGTGCTGGCTTGCCATCATAAGCTTGCGCGTGGAATGAAAACAAAACGAGAACAGCTGCAGAGCAAACTGTTCCCATGATTTTCATTTTCGCAACAAACTCATTTTTGCGCATTAATTAAATCCCTAATTATTGTGCGGTTTTTGCAAACTCAGCGACTTTAGCAGGATCGTCAGTTGATTTATTTTGAGTGATGGATTCGATGAACATCACTAGGGCCCAGCGATCTGCCGCCTTGAAGTGAGAGTATGAAGCCATCGAAGATCCTTTGATACCGTTCGTAAGAACGTTAAAGTGAGCGATATCGCCGCCACCTTGAGTCCATTTGCCTTCAACAAGGTTACGAGGTTTTGGATTCAAGCCTGCACCCGCAGCGCCGTCGCCCAAACCTTTTTCACCGTGGCACATAGCACAGTTTGTTTTGAAAAGCTTAGCACCGTAGGCAACTAGCTCAGGAGTAGAAACCCAAGGCTCTTTTACTTGCGTGATATCAAATGCAGGAGCTGCACCTTCCGCAGTGGGAGCGTTTGGATCTACAACATTTTCGCCAAGGTCCACACCTTTGTTCACTACAACTAGGTAGAAGAAGAAGGTAAAGCAAAATACCATCGAGAAGGCAAATGCGATAAGACCGGAACGATTATATTCATCTCTATTTTCAGACATAGGTTGGCACTCCCTAGGGGACGCAAAATAGTTTTGTCACAACAATGTAATGTATTAATTTAAGTAACGTAAAAGACGAGTGACGGCAACTAATTAAGCCGCCCCCGTCTAGATATTGAAATGCGACGCCAAGCGCCAGCAAGACCTAAAATAGAAAATTGTTCGTTAAAGTGACAAATTTTTCTGGTGATTCAATGTTCGGGCAATGTCCCAAACCAGGCAGGGTCTGGAATTTTCCATGCTTGAACAAGCCCGCCAAAGCCTTGGAATCATCCACCGGCAAAAGCTTGTCTTCATCGCCATGCACAACCAAAACTTCATTCTGAACTGTCTTTAATTGATCACGAATATCAAGACCATCTAAGGCTTCAAGCACCCAGTGACCTACTGTTTTAACAGCATGAAAAGCGTCTTCGACCACAACTTGGCGGAAGAAATCTGATTCCGCATTATTATTATGAATCGTAGATCCAATAACTGCGGCCGTTAAATTTTTATCCTGCTTCATTTGTTCAAAGGCAGCGATCATGGATCTGTCGAATGTCACACCTTTTGCGCCCACCGGGTCCAACAAAAGAGCTTTTTTAAACATTGTCGGCTCTTTGGCCATCATTAACGCCGCAATTAAGCCCCCGGTAGAGTGCCCAACCAAATGCACCGGACCACGATTTAACTTTTTTAGAAGGGCAATAAAATCATCGGCAAAAGTATTCAGATTCACTTCGCTCGCATCTTTCGGAGCCGTGCTTTTACCGCAACCACGAAATTCAGCGTAAATCAAAGCGCCTGGCAGTTTATTGCCGGCCGTTTGCTTTTTCCACACTTCTTCAGCGGGATACCACCAACGGTTCGAAGCCAGGTTGCCATGAATAAAGAAAACATCTTCAGGCACTAAGCCTTCGTGAACTTCGTAATTAATCATTGGCGACCTACTTTGATAGATTCATCACCCGCGCGAACTTCACCACGGAATGGGTAACCTTCAAAATGAGTTCCTTGGAAAAGTTTTTTATTGCCCATCAAGATTTCATAAACCCAAGTGGCTGTGAAGTAAGGAACAGCTTCAACCATTTTGTGCTCTGAACCGTTGATGTACAGCAAACTTGCGCGAGCTGCCGTCGGAACTGCATCCCAGTACTCTTCAAGGACGTTCGCATTGATGTACTGATCTTGGCGCGCGATCATTAGATGCAATGATTTTTCAGGAAGTGTTCCTGTCGTATCTGCAGGACGCTCTTTGCGGATGCCTTGAACCAAACGGAAGATTGCTTCTAGTTTAAAAGGATTTTCAAGAACGATCGGCTCTGCTTGCGGATAAGTCGCGTAAACGATTTGGTGCAAGTAATAGTCATAAAGTTCATCATCAGACATTTTGTTGAACGGAAAGATCTGGCGAGTTGCCCAGATTTGCGCCTTGATCCAGTCGTCAGTTCCCGCAACCGGGCGCGTGAACGGCGCCATCATGATCAAGTTTTTCACAAGGTTTGGATAAGCGGCAGCAAAACCTGCGGCAATGCCGCCGCCATAAGATAGCCCAGCTAAATTATAAGGGCCTTTAATTTTTAATTTTTCAAGAAGCGCTTTTAAGTCTTCGACCTGCTCTTTTGCAGTGATCACGGACATGATCGGAGCATACTTTAAAAGCGTACGGCCTTGGCCTTGCATATCGTAGCGCAGAACGCCGATGCCTCGAGCCACCAAAGGGTCCGTGAAGTTGTCCCACTGACGAGTGCTGTATGTAAGACCATTGATCAAAACAACCGTTGGCTTGCCTTCCGCTGCGGGCACGTAATCAACATACAATTCACGTTGATTAGAAATCGCCACGAAGCCATGAAATTTGTCAGAAGTTTGCGCCAATGACTCCATCGAAACAAACAGTCCCGCAAAAATAACCAGTGCAGCTAAGATCAATGATTTCATAAAACATCCTCCCCTTGGAGTTTTGAAACTGATTTGAAAGCGTTCTAATTAAAGAACGATTCCACCGTCGACACTTAAAACTGTGCCGTTAATATAGCTCGACTGCTCACTTGCCAAGAACAAACATGCATTTGCAATATCTTCCGTCTCTCCTAAACGAGCGACAGGTACTTTGGCAGCCATACCGTCTAGAACCTCGGTTGGCATTTTCATAGTCATAGCTGTTTTAATGAAGCCTGGAGCAATTGCATTCGAAGTGAAACCCTTGCGACCTAATTCTTTGCCCCAAGTTTTCGCCATACCAATAACGCCAGCCTTAGCAGCTGCGTAATTTGTTTGGCCGAAATTTCCGTACAATCCCACAACCGAAGAAATGCTGATAATACGCTTGTGAGCAGAAGCAGCGTTGAATTTTTCCAATAACGTTTTTGTAACGTTGAACAAACCCGTTAAGTTTGTGCTGATGACTGCGTCCCAATCTTCAGGACCCATTTTTGCGAATGATTTATCACGCGTGATTCCAGCGTTATTCACAAGGATATCCACAGCCCACGGCAATGCCGCTGCTGCTTTTGCGACTGAATCACGATTGGTGACGTCGACTTGTGCGATGTGCACCTGCGCACCGTATTGTGCAAATTCAGTTTTTGCAGTTTGCAAAGCTTGCTCAGAGTAATCCCAGATGGAAACATTTCCACCCGCCTCTAAGAAACTTTTAGTGATTTGAAAACCGATACCGGCAGCGCCCCCGGTAACGACAGCATTTTTATTTTGGAAATTGAAGTTCATATTTTTCATAGAGCATGGGCTTACCCCAACAAACCCCCAGGCCGTCAAAGGAATTCGGCTTTTTTCGCTCTGTGAATAGAGCAAATGCTCGATATTTCTTTTCTTGCCAAAATGGGAAAATGCTCTGTAGATGATCGAAATCTTAAAGGAAACATGACGATGAACAAACAAAAAGCAACAATCGTAGGAACCGGAATGTACGCGCCTGAACGCGTAATTTCCAATCAATACTTTAATGATCTTTACAAAAAAGACATCGGAACTTTCTTAAGCGAAAGCAGAAACATCAAAGAACGTCGCTGGATGAGAGAAGACCAACGCACTTCGGACCTTATTATTCCTGCAGCTGAACAAGCGATGAAAAAAGCTGGCATCACAGCTAAAGACTTAGACCTTATTATTGTCTCTACGGACACTCCTGACTATTTATCTCCTTCGACAGCTTCCGTGGTCGCGTACCGTATGGGTGCCGTGAACTCTGGAACTTACGACATCAACTCTGCCTGCGCAGGCTTTGTTGTAGGTTGCGATATCGCGACGAAATACATCATGTCTGACAGCAAGTACAAAAACATCTTGGTTGTTGGCGCGTACGGCATGAGCAAGTATTTAAATTTTGATGATTACAAAATTGCATCGTTGTTCGCTGACGGCGCCGGTGCCGTGATCATTCAGCCTTCTAAAGACGACACGGGCTTTATCGACAGCCAAATGTACACCGATGGTCAATATCATGACTATATGGGTATCTATGCTGGCGGCACAGCGCAACCAGTGACTCATCAAGTGGTCGAAAACAAAGGTCACTTGTTGGCGTTCCCAAAACGCATTCCACCTGAAACGAATGGCATTCACTGGCCACGTTTGACCAACATTTTGTTGGATCGTTTGCATAAAACTCCGCAAGACATTAAGCATTTCTTCATCACGCAATTTAACGTGCAAAGCATCTACGAAACTTTGGACAAATTAAATCTGCCACGCGATCGCGCGCATTACATCATGGACCGCTTTGGTTACACAGGCTCTGCTTCTATCGGCATGGCTTTAGCGGACGCGGCAGAACAAAAGAAAATGAAAAAAGGCGACCTAGTATTTATGTTGGGTTCTGGTGGCGGCATGAGCATGGCGGCATTGGCACTTGAGTGGGGATACGACACTTAATTGGACCTTTGATTCAGTAAAGGAGCGGGACATGGAACTTGATTGGCTAAAACGCTGGAAACTTTATTCACCTAAAAATATTGCCATTAAAGATGGCGAAACGGGTCGTGAATTTTCTTACGCCAAACTTTATGAGTTGGCCAATCAAGGCGCGCACTTGCTGCGCTCTAAATACGGCATCAGCAAAGGCGACCGCGTTGCAGTTCTGGCAACAAATGAGCTTGAATACGTTTTCGTGTTCTTTGCTTTACAACGTTTGGGAGCGATTTTAGTTCCTGTAAACTTCCGCCTTACACAGCGTGAGGTCGATCACATCATCACGGATTCATCTCCGAAAATGATTTTATTCCAAGAAGCTTATCGCGAAGTGGTTGAAAAACTGCCAGCTTCGATCAATCCAATTAAATTGTTATTCCAAGGTAAAGACAGTTTTGCCGAACAGTTAACTTCTGTCGCAGATGCGGGTGAATATCCATTCACGGCGCAAGAATCTGATCCTGTCATGATTCTTTATACATCAGGCACAACGGGCGCTCCGAAAGGCGCAATCCTTACTTATAAGATGCTTTTCTGGAATTCGATCAATACGACTTTGCGTTTGAATATTTCGCAAAATGATTGCATCGTGATTTTCCTGCCATTCTTCCACACTGGTGGCTGGAATGTGTTAACCACACCGTTCATTCACCGTGGTGCTAAAGTCGTCTTCTTAAAAAAATTCGACGCCGAACAGATTCTGTCTTTAAGCGAACAAGAAAAAGCGACGATGATTTTTGGTGTACCAACAACCATGGACATGATGGCGCGCTCTGCACTGTTTGAAAAAGTTGATTTAAAATCTGTACGCTATGCCATCGTGGGCGGCGAACCGATGCCCATTGAATTGATCAAAACTTGGGACAAAAAAGGCATTCCTATCCGTCAGGGTTACGGTTTGACTGAATTTGGTCCAAATGTGTTTTCTTTAAACGAAGAAGACTCGATCCGCAAAATTGGCTCTATCGGATTTCCAAACTTTTATATCGAAGCGAAAGTCGTCGACAATGAAGGTCGCGAGCTTGCTGACGAACAAGTGGGCGAACTAGTTCTGCGCGGACCGATGTGCATGCAAGGTTACTGGCACAACGAAAAGGCCACACAAGAAACCATCAAAGAAGGCTGGCTGTACACGGGCGATTTAGTTCGTCGTGATTCAGAAGGCTATTACTATGTCGTCGGTCGCAAAAAAGACATGTACATTTCTGGGGGCGAAAATGTTTACCCGCCAGAGGTTGAACAAATCCTGCGCGCGCATCCCAAAGTTTTAGAAGTCGCGGTTGTCGGCGTTCCTGATGAAAAATGGGGCGAGGTCGGCAAAGCATTTGTCGTCGCCGAAGATGCTTCCGTGTCTGCCGATGAACTTTTAAATCATTGTGTACGGAATTTAGCGAAGTTCAAAATTCCTAAACACTTTGTTTTCCTGAAA
>CAMLMF010000114.1 GCA_946480995.1 uncultured Bdellovibrio sp.
TTCCGCTTTTAGGAGTTTATTGATTTCTTTTAGATCCGACGTCCCCAGCTCCTGGGCTACGACTTTGATGATGTCATTCAGTTTCATGAGATTCCTTTTGCGCTCTGCTCAGTACCATGGTGCTTCCGAGCTTACAACTAGAGCCAGTAAGTACGCTGCAATTTCTGCTATTTAAGTCGCAAATAGGTCACAACGACCAGAATGATTACGATCGGCAGCACGAAGGTCAGCCCCAGAACTAACGCCGTTTTTGAACGGACTTTTTGGTCATCGGATTCGTTGTTGTCAACAGCCACGGGGTTTCCTTTGTAAATCTTTGAGCCCTAATTAATCAGGAACCTGCGCGCTTTTCAAGCGTGCAATTTGTTGCACCGATTCTGCCAATTGGGTCAAAACTTGGCTAGATGGAATTGAATGGCTTTAGAGCCGGACATCGCCGTCCCTAAAGTCAAAGTAAGAAGCCTCCCGAGCGAGAACAACTCCTGCACCAGGCCCTAAGTTCTCTTAAATTTAAGATGATCAGGCAAAATTGCATCTCAAAAATGTATTTACACTTTTGTATTTACGTGGCAGGATAAAATGGTAAAGGTTCAAGGATTCGATTGGGACAAAGGCAATCTTAACAAAGTCCAAAAACACGGCTTAACAATTAGGGAAATTGAAAACTTCCTGGGAAATAATCCCTTAATTTTCGCCGACACCAGTAGCTCTAAAAGCGAAACACGCTTTTTTGCATTTGATAGGGTTGGAGAAAAAATTCTATTCGTGGTTTTTACGTTAAGAGCCATCGAAGGAGCTTTAAAAACAAGGGTCATCTCAGCTCGTTACGCTCACAAAAAAGAATGGGAGAAGTTTTATGGCCAAATCTAAAAAGAAAAATACAGAAGTTGATCCTCTTGATAAAGACATGTCTTTCTTACTTAAAGAGAAAGGCAAATGGGTTCGCTTTAATGATCTTTTTCAGATGCAAAAGAAAAACAAAACCATCACTTTGCGAGTGAGTGATGATTTACTGAATGAAGTCAAAAAGATCGCCAAAGAGGAAGATATAGATTATCAAAAATTGATAAGAAATATCATCATCGAGTACGTTGCGAAAAAAGCTTCTTAAAAGTACTTTTTGTGCTCGATGATCAAGCAGCGGCTGGAAACCACTTTGATCCCCGCTTTTTCAGCGCGCTGTTCGGCTTCGCGGTTTTCGATACCTAGCTGCAACCACATCACTTCGACCCCGCCGGCTTCAAGGATTTCATCAACGACTTCGTTAATTTTTTCGGAAGCGCGGAAGACATCGACAAATTTGCGGTACTCGGCTGGAACTTCTTTTAATGACGAATAGATTTTAAAACCACCCACCTCGTGTTGCTTAGGGTAAGTTCCGACCATCTCCCAGCCATGATCGCGCATGTACAGCGGCACATAGTGACTGGCTTTGGTGGCATCCGGAGCAAGTCCATACACGGCAAACTTTTTGTATTTTGTAAGTAAAGCTTTGAATTCGCTGTCGGGTACGTTCATTTGTGCCTCCACTAGCGATATCTTACCGAATTATTTTTCTGTTGGAACGAATTTATTGCTACCTTTGTCAGCTTACTTTATTAAAGATGTATTGGTTCATCGGAGTTACATATGAGTGAAAAGTCTTTTAATAAAACATCCCTAATTTTAGTCCTTGGATCGCTGACCGCTTTAGGGCCCTTTTCAATCGATATGTACTTGCCAGCATTTCCTAAGATGGCCGAAGGATTGGGCACAACGGTTCCGCAGATTGCGATGTCTCTTTCTAGTTACTTTATTGGCCTTGCCGCTGGTCAGCTATTTTATGGTCCGTTCTTGGATCGCTTCGGGCGCAAGATTCCTTTATACATTGGTCTTTTGATTTACATCTTAGCTTCGATTGGCTGTGGGTTTTCTAAATCTGTTGAAACCTTGGTGGCATTTAGGTTCATTCAAGCTATTGGTGGTTGTGCCGCGGGCGTTACCTCCATGGCGATGGTCAGAGATTATTTTTCTCCACAAGAAAGTGCCAAAGTTTTGTCGCTCTTGATTTTGATTCTGGGGCTTTCTCCTTTGCTCGCGCCCACTATTGGTGGCTTGCTGGCGACCCACATGGGCTGGCAGTCTTTGTTTTGGGCTTTAACGGGCCTTGGTGTTTTCGTGATGTCTTTGGCGATTTTCTTTTTGCCATCGATTTACACGCCGAACAAAGATCAATCCCTGCATCCTTTTAAGATTGTCAAAAATTATTGGCATATTTTAAAAAATCCGCGCTTCTATGCTTATTCGTTGGCAGGTGCGATTGGCTTTTCTGGATTGTTTGCTTACTTAGCGGCCTCGCCGACAATCTTTATGGAAATCTTTAAGGTCAGCGAACAGACCTATGGATTTATTTTTGCGCTGCTGGCTTCGGGACTTATCGGTGCTTCGCAAGTAAATGTTCTGCTTTTAAAGCGCTTTAACAATACCACTATTTTGCGTGGTGGTTTGCTGGGCATGGTCGCTATGGCTGTGATCTTTTTCTTAGGGACTTATTTCAATATTCTGGGCCTTCCGGGCACTTTAGTTATTTTATTTCTGTATCTTTCTTGCGTCGGGTTTTCAAACCCGAATGCCGCAGCTTTGGCATTAGCACCTTTTGCGCAGAATGCCGGAAGTGCGGCAGCGATGATTGGCTTCTTACAAATGGCTTTAGGCGCTTTGACTTCAGTTCTTATTGGCGTCTTGAAAGCCCAACAACTTTTACCGATCGCCGGAGTTTTCGTAGGTACATCAGCTGTTGCGGTTTGCGTGCTAACTTTGGGTACAAAGCGAATAAAAAAATCCCAACCTTAGAAGATTGGCGTTCACTTTTAATACCCCTTTTTATTTTGCTAATTCTTGAATTTGTTCAACGATCGCTTCTGGAGAATGCATCGGAACGGCGTGGTCCCCTTTGACCGTTAAGAACTGAGCCCCTGGATACAGGCGATGAAAATCCTGGCGCATTTCCACCGCATGTTTTTCAAGCGGGTTGCTTGGATTTTCAGGCTCTGAAGCTACCATAATGACTGTCTTTATTTTTTTCGTATCCAATGCCGGCAAAGCCAACACTTGCTGCCCTGAGCTTTCTACCAGTGCCAGCTCTTCATGCCCCGTTTTTGAGGTGACGACATTCACGATAGTACGAACCCACCATGGCCACTTTTCTATGGCCCCATCGCCTTGCATTTGCAGCGGATGAGTAGAGTCCACCAAAAGCAAAGCCTTCACTTCATCAGGATATCTTCTGGCAAAATACTGAAAATAGAGTCCCCCCACCGAGTGTCCGACAAGAACATAAGGAGGCTTAAGCCCCAAGCTTTGCAATGTCATTCGTAACTCACCCACAATAGTCTGCGCATCACGAGGAGTTTGCACGGAATCACTGTCGCCATACCCCGGCCGATTGTACGCAAAGGCTGTGTGAGATTTAGCAATTTCAGGATAAATTTTTGCCCACCAATTGTACTTCCCACCTAAACCGTTTTCAAAAACCACAACGGGTTTTTCTGAAACCGATAAAACGTAGTCGACTTTTCGATTTTGAATCTCGGAAACTTTGCCACCTGATAGAGTGGAGCAACCAACGGACAATACCAAAGAAAATATGGCAAAATATCTATACCACTTCATGAACTCAATCCTCCAAAAGCAGACCAATAAATCACAAAGGCACAATATACCCTTAAGTTTACAGCGAAAACCTGTAGTATTGTCAACAAACCGCCAACCTGACAGTCGGTCTTCTAAAATCCAGATCAAATGGCTGATCAATCGAGACTGCTTTATTACCATCGCCTAGGAACTGAGTCCTCGCTCTTTCCCGCAAAAGGTGCTAGTAATCAGTCATGGCGAAACGATTCCAAAAGATCAATATCGAAATCAGCAATATCTGCAATCTGCAGTGCAGTTTTTGTCCTGAGGTCTTTCGCTCTAAAAAGGTCATGCCGCTGGAACTCTTTCAGCGCATTATTCAGCAAGTAGCCCCGCTGACTGAACAAGTTTGTTTTCATTTGATGGGTGATCCCTTAGTCCATGCAGAGCTTGCGGACTTTATCCAGGTTTGCGAACAACAAGATGTTAAAATATTTTTTGTGACCAATGGAGTTTTATTGCGTGAAAAGCAGGCGCAGCTTTTGTTAAGCCCCGCACTTCGTCAGGTGAATTTTTCTTTGCACAGCTTTCATGACAATTATCCGGATCGCGATCCCACGGCTTACTTAGATCGAATCTTCTCATACACCGAACTAGCCCTGCTTGAACGACCCGATTTGTATATCAATTACCGCCTGTGGAATCTTCAAGAGGTGCGTGGAGCTTCTTACAGCAATCGCGACATGTTAAGACGTATTAGTGAACGCTTCGGTCTTAATATCGATGCACAAGTGGACGTGCGCCTTAAAAAAAGTGTGCACTTAAAGAATCGCCTGTACTTACATTTTGATACCGAATTTATTTGGCCCTCTGTCGATCTGCCGGTCTTGGGTACCAACGGCACTTGTTACGGCCTGTCTTCGCACTTTGGTATTTTAGTCGATGGCACCGTCGTACCCTGCTGCTTGGATAAAGAGGGCGCGATCCCCTTAGGCAATATTCGTGACCAAGGGGTCCTTGAAATTTTGGACAATCCCCGTTCACAGGCCTTGCTTGAAGGTTTTCGCCAGAAAAAGCTAGTCGAAAACCTGTGTCAGCGCTGTCAGTATATTGAGCGTTTTACTCGCTGACTATGGGGGCTTGAATATGAAAGGCCGCCTGGTGCTGTTTCCTTTCTTGAGGCATTCCTAATTGACAAAAAGTTCGCAAAAACTAAAATGTATTTATGAGATGCATTTTTCTTCTTTTTCTAATACCAAGCACGACGCTTCAAGCCTCTTGGGTTGTTACTAAAGCGAAATTTGGGATCTATACCATTCAGAAGAACAATGACCTTGAGGGAACCTTTTCTCTTAGAAGTCCTGAGGGTAAAGAGCTTACGACTTTAAAGAATGTAGATCTTGAAAACTCAGGACTTTTGAGCACTTGCAATGATGAAATTTTTTGGAAAGAGTCCCCCCCCCCAAAAAGGCAACAAGCCCTCAAACGAAGAGCTTTGGGTCTTCAAGCTAAAAGCGGGCGTTAAAGAAAAGGTCTTAGAGGGTGAAGAGTTCTCCTTTAAAATTTCTGCAAGCTGCAGCAAAATTATGGTCGAAAAGAAACTGGCCCTAGAGATTTTTGATCGAAACAACAAGCAATCTTCCCAAATCGCACGAACTGGCGAGGGCGGGCGAACTGATGGCTTTAGTACTTTTGGTTGGACAAAGGACGAAAAACGTTTTTGGTTTGCCTCAGGTATGGTCGGCACCTTTACCAAGATTGCGGTTTATGAGAATGGGAAAACAACTTGGTTTCCGCGAGATCATGCCACTGATGACTACAATTTAGATCTCGACGAAGGATTGCTTGCCCACTCAAATCGTCCCTTTACTTACGACGAGGAGGGAGAGCGAGAATACCTTAAGAAATCAGAAACCACAGTCCTTAAGGTTCTAGATATTCGTGCAGATAAAGAAATTGAGATTGCTCGGGGGACAAGCAACAAATTCGAGCCTCGTTGGGATACCGAGAACCTTCAATACACTTTGAACTCTACTGCCCATAAGATCTCTAAGAGTGAGATTAGAAAAATCTTAGGCTTATTAAAGAATTAATTTGCGATAAGGCACTTAAAATGCCGCTTCCACGACGGTGAAGGTGCCACATTTTTATTTTACCTACCAAGATCCAGTTGATACGTTAGGTATATTAAAAAATAAGCGACGTAAAAATATGTTCACAATTTTTTGATGACGCAAAAGCGGTTGCTTGCTTAGATGTTAAGTATGACAAAGGTTAGTGATCATCAAATTCATGTGGATATGAAAGAGTTCTCGATGTGCACTGTCACCAAGGAAAATGGTGACGTAATTTCTATACGGTCTTTATGGGAAAAACAGCCCGCGATCTTTGTATTTTTGCGCCACTTCGCTTGCGATGCGTGCAGACAACATGCTGTTGAAGTTTGGGAAAACCGTGAAAAATATGAAAACAAGGGAGCCCGGATTCATTTTATCGGCAATGGGACTGCTCATTTTTTGAGTATCTTTAAAAATACTTTTGGTTTGCAAGAGGCTTCATTTTTTACGGATCCCACTTTGCGCACATTTCGCGCAGCGGGCTTTAAAAAAGGTTTTTGGATCGATCCCGGCGAGATGCACTCTCGTCCTGATTTTTTGTATCAGGCAATTCGCTTTGGCTTAAGAAAAGAAAATGCAGGTAAAGGAAATGTTTGGCAACTGGGCGGCGTCCTTGCTGTTCGCCCCGGCGGCATCCCCACCTATCAATTTACAAGCTTAACCATGGGGCACTTTCCACCCGTTACAGATGTTCCGGCGATTGCAAAAGCTGACGGCTTTAAATAAAAAACTTTTGCTTCACCATTTTTATATTTTTTTCGAGTCTATATCAAATTGTGATCTCCTCCCCGTCCGCAGGAATTAAAAATTTATTTGTCAGATCATTTTTGCGCAAAAGATCCAACAATTGACCACGCGAAATACGGCAGTGATCTAAGGCCTCCATATGATTGGCGACTATTTTTCCTTGAGCCAAGTGCCCCAACTCGACAATGTCACTTTCTGTTAGCAAAAGAGGCGCCCCTAAATTCATTCGTGCTTTGCCCGTCGGAGCAACAATAAAGTTAGGCTGCCGATTCGAAACAAAATTTCGAATCTCATCGGTCAAAATCGTGTCGCCCATAATGTACAGGCTCTTTTCACCCGGAAGCTCTATAAAGTACCCGACTCCATGTTCCATAAATGGTGTCAGAAATCCCGTGGTATGCACTGCGGGTACAAGCTCTACTTCGCCGTCAAAAAAAGGATTCTTGCGACCTAAAGCCAAAGAAGAAGTTCGCAAACCTTTTTTACTTAAAAAGTCTTCATCCTTACTGTTACAGAACGTTAGAATTTGTCGCGAGCGAAGAAAGGAACGCCCTGCAGAGTCCAAGTGGTCTATATGACCCTTTTGACAATGTGTGATTAAAGCATAGTGGATATGTTCTTTTAGTGCTGAAAAATTGGCTGGTAAATCCACCTGAGGATTTTTTCCTTTCGAATCGAAATAACGAAATTTAGGCAGGGTTCCCTTTGCCGCCAGCATAGGATCAACCAATATCGACTTTTCTTGGTATTTAATGATTAACGTCGCATTTCTAATTTGGATTAATTTCATTTTTACCTCTTTTAAAACTATAGTACTCTGTGGAGTAACTCCACACTCAAGGGGCATTTTTTGAAAGTCTCAAAAATAGAACAGCTTACGAAGACCTCGAGGGACACCTTGCGATACTATGAAAGAAACGGCCTTTTAAGTCCTCCGAAAAGAGACCCGAATGGCTATAGGGCCTATAGCGAAGTAAACGTGATGGAAATCAACTTTATTAAAAAGGGCCAAGAGCT
>CAMLMF010000115.1 GCA_946480995.1 uncultured Bdellovibrio sp.
GGGCGGCGGAAGTCCGGGCACACCGTCGGGAGCAGATGCGAATTTTCCACATAAGGTCACGGGGCCTGATGTAGAAGGCATTTGGACAAGTAGCTGTTTGTATGACTCATTTCAAAGTGCTTACAAAATTATGCGCGCTGAATTTAAAGGATCTACAGTCACAAGATCATCAAACACTTATTCTGATGCTGCTTGTACTAAATCAGTAAAGATAAATGAATCTAAAGGCATATTCCGCTGGTCCGAGACGACGGCTTATGGCGGCTATAAAATTGACTACAAATTTGATCTTGGTAATGGTTGGACAAGCAATACTTACGAAGAAGTCCTTCTTGAAAACGGCAATCTTTACTTAAGTGAGTTCCGTATCGGTTTCGGTACCATTGACAAAGATTTCCCAATGAAAAAAGTGGGCGACACTCCTGCGAAACCAAAGCCAGGAACGCCTGCGCCCGCTCCAGCTCCGGCACCACCGGCAACTAGTTGCGCGAATGTATCTGGAAATTACTATAATCGCTCGTTCTTAAATATTTCCCAAAAAGAATGTCGTGAGCTTATTTGGCAACCTATTGATGCCAGTATGAGACCCACCGGTGAACCAGAGGTTTACGTCATGGACGCAGTTTTCCGATATATCGATTCGGAACAAGTAAAGGCCTACTATGAAAAAACGGGCTTTAACATTGAAGTTGTTAAACCTGCGGGAACGCTCCGTTTAGAGTTCCGCCCAGTCGAGGTTATCGAAGCTTGTGGGATGGGGTTTTCCGGCAAAACGAAAGTTCTTTTACGTAACGGTTTCATCAATAATAACAGCGATCCTAGCTATTGCAGATTTTGGATAAAAAGCTAATGAAAAAAATAATTGTATTAACACTTACAGTTTTATTATCAGCGTGTGCTTCAATGACGAAAGTCACAAAGCAAGACGTGGCCCTTTCCCAAGTGAAGAAAGTTGCGATCATTGGATTTTCTGTGACTTACATAGAGCCAGAAAAATCTAAATTTGCTCAACTGGTGGACACAGCTAAAGTTCTGACGGGAAATGATGACAAGCCTCAATACGGCGAAAATACCGATGTTGGAATTTTGTATCAAGACTTTGTGGCAAAAATCCAAAAAGAAACACCTTGGCAAGTAATGCCTACGGCGCAGATGGCAAGTAATGCTTCGTACAAGAAAATTTATAAGAGTGGAACAGAAGGTTTACAAATCCGTCCACCAATTACAAAAGATGCCACGGTGTTAAGACCCACACAAATCTTAGACGCCGGTGCCTTCGTGATGATGAAGCCAGAGCAAAAGGCACAGATCGTAAAGGACCTTGGGGTGGATGCGGTGATGATCGTGAGCATCATTTCTTCAATGGAAACTGAGGGTGGTTTAAAAAAGTATATCGGTATGGCCGAATACCGTCCGCGCGCGCAGGTGAATATAGAAATGATCGATGCGCAATCACAAAAACCAGTTTGGCAGGATTCTTGGGCATGGGGAACGGGTGACAAAGCAGTGCAAAGTACTTTGAATATCGCTGATAACAAAGAGCTTATGGAACAAGTTAAGATTGCCGTTCGATATGGTTTTGATGATCTTTTAGGTCGTTACAAACAGTAATGAACAGGGCCCGTTGCCGTATGGCGCGGGCCTAAAGTAACTGAACTTATTTTTTCAACGTCAGTCGCACCGGGCAGTGATCTGAACCCATAACGTCAGGGCAATGGACAGCGGCTTTTAAGCGATCGGAAGCTTCTTTATTCACCAAGAAATAATCCAAGCGCCAACCCACGTTCTTTTCACGCACGCCGGGACGATAGCTCCACCAGGTGTAGTGGTCTGGGCCTTGTTCAAATTTGCGAAAGCTATCGACCCACTCTAATTTATCCAAGAAACGTGTCATCCAGGCGCGTTCTTCTGGTAAGAAGCCGGCGTTCTTGGTGTTCGTTTTAGGATTTCTTAGGTCGATTTCTTTGTGTGCAATATTAAAGTCCCCACAAATGATAACTTCGCGACCTTTTTTGCGAAGAGCTTCTAGGCGTTTTTCTGCAGCTGTGCAAAATTCTAATTTAAATGGCAAACGCGTAAGTTCACGCTGACTGTTGGGGAAGTAACTGTTTACAACGGTGATGCCACCGAAATCAGCTTCCAGCCAGCGACCTTCTTTATCAAACTTGGCAATACCCAAGCCAATGCGGACATCGTCAGGCTCTTTTTTCGAATACAAAGCTAAGCCAGAATACCCAGGCTTTTCCGCAAAGGCCCAATGTGAGTTATAGCGGGCTGGATGATAGAAGCCTTCATCCTTTTTGATCGCCTCGTCAGTGATCTTGATTTCTTGTAGGCAGACGATGTCGGCTTTTTCGTTTTCAAACCACTCGCGAAAATTCTTTTTATGAACGGCACGCAGACCGTTTACGTTCCAGGATATTAGTTTCATGCTGTTTACAATAGGACGGCAAAACGCAAACGGCAAGGGAAGCGCAGTGCAAAGCGAGGCCTTGTTTAAAGCGGGGCTCGCAGTTTTTATTGTCCGTCTTTAAGAATTCTGTGCTTTAATATATGCATAGGGGAGGTCTGAACGTGCAGACTCAATCTAATAATTTTCGCTCACAAAACTTTTTTTCGATCGCTTCTGAAGAAGAACTGACCGCAGCCTTTCGTCCCCGTGACCAGAAGAAATTGATGCTTCCTAATAACTTTAAGTTTCCTTTAAATATCCAGTCTTACTTAACTTGGCGTGATCCATCGGGTGTATATACCTATCTTGTTTTTAAAATGCCTAACTGGGATTTGCCAAAAGGTGTGGCTTTTAAAAGAACCGCGGCAAGTCCGGGCGAGGCCACAGGCGGCTTGTGCAGTTGGTGTCACTCTTATGGTTCTTCTGAAGACATTGGCTTTATGTCGGTAACCATGGACCGAAATGTCAGCATGTCGTACTTCTTATGCCAGGATTTGCGCTGTATCGAAAAAATTGAAGAGACGTCGATGCGCGCGGGCAAGAATCCGGAAAAGTATTTTGCCGATTTATATTATCGCATGGAAAAGCTGTTTGAAAATATCAGCAATTACAGACGTGAAGGTTAAGGTTTCAGAGTTTCAAAGTATCTTTTTAAAGAGTCATACAAAGCATTAAAGGCTTTGGGGTCGTCCAGAGCTTTTAACATCCCGTAAAAACCTTCGTGTGCCATCACCACAAAGTGAGCGACCTGACGAGTGTTCACGTCATCGCGTAAGTATCCAGATTTTTTTGCACGCTTTAATTCTTGCTCCATTCCGTCAATCCAATAGAGCAAAGCCGCCTCAAGACGTTCCTTAAAACCTTTGTCGATCGGTGCCATTTCTTGCACAAGATTGTTTAACGGACAGCCATAGCGCAAATCCTGGGGCTTTGCTTTGCCGATCAAGTTTTTGACTTGCAACAAAATGCCTTCCAAAGGATTTTCGTATTTTTGCAAAGGATCAATCCACCGGCTGTAAGTCATCGGTTTAATAACTTCGTCCACAAGGGCATAACCTAAATCGATTTTGGTCGGGAACTGATGGTAAAAAGCCCCTTTAGTCAGGGTTGTTTTTTTAACAATTTCATCGATGCTGACACCTTGAAAGCCACGGGTAAAAACCTCCCAAAAGGCCGTATCCAGAATTTCTTTGCGGGACTTTTCAAGATCACGGGTTTTTTTCGTCGTGTTTTTGCTTTTTTCCATGTTGAAAGACTAGCAAAGGACTTTGCTCTTTACAACATACTAAGCGGTATGTAGCCTCGTTGGTGAGAATATCTCATTTACAATTTTCTGATTAAGGATGAAAAAGATGAAGTACAGCGGAAGTTGTCATTGTGGCGCAGTGAAATTTGAAGTTGAAGGAAATTTTCAAGAGGGCATGACTTGCAATTGCTCCATGTGTAGCCGCAAGGGAACGGTTTTAACTTTTGCACCCGAAGCTTCGTTCACTTTGCTTTCTGGGGCCGATAAATTGACTGATTATCAGTTCGGTAAAAAGAATATTCATCATACATTCTGTAAAGTCTGCGGTGTCACTAGTTTTGCCACCGGAAAATTGCCAAATGGTGATGTGATGAAGGCGATCAATCTTCGTTGTTTAGAAAATTTCCCGTTAGAATCCATTAAGATGAACCACGTTAACGGCAAAGACTTTTAAGAGGGGGCCTTGTGACAACGGATCCAAAGTTAGATTTAGTCTTAGAAAAAGTTCTGAATATTTCTGTTGAGCAAGTATGGCGAGGTTGGACAACGCCTGATCTTATTTGTAAATGGTTTTGTCCAGAGCCTTGGAAAGTCACCGAGTGTGACCTGGATCTGCATCCTGGTGGCGCATTTAGAACAGTCATGCAGTCACCAGAAGGTGACAAGTTTCCCAATCTGGGCTGTATTCTGGTTGTCGAGCCTTTGAAAAAATTAGTGTGGACTGATACGCTGCTGCCAGGGTTTCGTCCGGCGAGCCAACCAATTACTGGAGCTAGCATGTTTTTTACGGCGACTCTTTTGCTAGAACCTATGGGCAACAAAACGAAGTATACGGCTATTGTTATGCATAAAGATGAAGCCGATCGTAAGCGCCACGAAGAAATGGGTTTTCATCATGGTTGGGGCATTTGTGCTGACCAACTTGAAAAATTGATGAAGAGTTTATCGAACTAAATACGGCTGGTGATCCACGCGATATTTTCTTTAACTAGCTGTGGATCTAGTTCTTGTGACAGAATTTCTAGAATATCAGAAAGGCGCACGCTTCTAAGGTGATTGCGCCACGCTTCGTCTGCTTGATGCATCACGCGAGCAATCGCACACTTTTTACCGATTTTCTTTTTAGCGATGCACGGATTGTTCTTACGAATTTCCGTGCATACAAAAGTTGAGCGTGAGCCTTCAACAGCTTCGACGATATCTAAAAAGGTGATCTGTGTGGGATCTTTAGCTAGGCGATAGCCACCGCGGGGTCCTAGTGTTGTATCCACCAGGCCCGCTTGCGAAAGCCCCTGAAGGGCCTTTGACAGATATTCCTTCGGCACGCCATGGAATTCAGCTAAATCCTTCGTCGGCAAATATTTGCCCTCAGGAAGTCCCGCTAAAATTCCGCAACAATGAAGTGCCCACTCAACCTGATTTTTCAAAACCATCTAAGTCAATCCTGCCTTTGTCAGACCCATCATTTGATCTAAAGCTCCGTGTTGCGATTTAAAAGAAACCGCCAAACGATTCCAAGAGTTGATGACTGCAAGAATAAAAGTTAAATCCGCAAGCTCTTGTTCGGAAAGAAACTCACGTGTCCTGCCATAAATTTCATCACTTATACCGTGGGAATCAAGCTTTGTCACAGCTTCTGTCCATTCCAAAGCAGCTCTTTCTTTGGGGGAAAAGAGATTTGATTCTCTCCACACCGCGATATGGTGCAGACGCAGTTCACGTTCTTCGTGGATTTTGGCTTGCTTGACGTGCATGTCGACACAAAATGTGCAGCCATTTAATTGCGAGGCACGGATTTCGACCAGGGCTAAAAGTTTTGCATCGATCGATTGTTTTTTTGTTACCGCCGATAATTCAAAAAGTTTTTGAGTCGAAGCGGCAGCAAGTTGCGAATAGTTTAAACGTTGGCTCATCAGATATTCCTTTGTTAGAGCAGTTGTTAATTAAGGATATAATATATCCTTAATTAGATCTTGTAAAGGAGAGCCTGAAAACGTGTAAAAAGGGGACGGAAAGTTTCAGGCTTGGGGCGCAAAAACAGCGAAAACATGTGATAAATCAAAGGCTTGTGTAAAATTTGACAAATCTCCCTTTTGTCTTTATATTTAACCATATAGTTAATTAACCAAAAGGTATAATATGCACGATCAACTCAGCCAAACCTTTCAAGCTCTAGCTGATCCAACTCGTCGAGCGATGCTGGCGCGCCTGTCCGAAGGCGAGGTCAGTGTCGGGGACTTAGCAAAACCATTTCTAAATGACATGAGTCTGCCCGCGGTCACGAAGCATTTAAAAGTTTTAGAAAAAGCGGGCTTGGTCACCAAAACCAAAGAGGCGCAGTGGCGCCCGTGCAAGTTGAACGGGACTCCGCTGAAAGATGCAGTGGATTGGATGGAACACTATCGCGTGTTCTGGGAAGAAAGCTTTGACCGTTTAGATGAATATTTAAAATCAATTCAGGCCAGCAAAAAGCCGAAAGGAAAAAAACATGGGCGCAAAAAGTAATGAGCTAAAAATCATTCGTATATACGATGCTCCAGTCAAGATGGTGTGGGAGGCGTGGACTGACGACAAAAAAGTCGCGAAGTGGTGGGGCCCCCGTGGGTTTTCGATTACGACTCATGCCAAAGATTTGCGCGTTGGCGGCTTTTGGAAATACACCATGCACGGACCTGATGGCACTAATTGGGAAAATAGAACCATTTATCATGAGGTCGAAAAATACAGTCGCTTGGTCTATGACCATGGTGGCAACGAAGATCGCCCGCCGTTATTTCGCGTGACAGTGAATTTCAAAGAAGTAAATGGCAAAACCCACATGGATATGACCATGGCCTTTGATACGCCAGAAAATGCAAAACAAAGCAAAAAGTTTATCAAAGACGCTGGTGGCAATGGGACGTGGGATCGTTTGGCAGAGTTCTTGGAAAAAGAAGAATCAGGCCAAGAAAAATTTGTTATCAATCGCACTTTCGAAGCGCCGTTGGATATGGTCTTTGATGCGTGGTCACAGCCAGAAAAATTCGCGAAGTGGCTAGGTCCTAAGGGCATGTCGATGGAGTTTATCCGCGCGGAAGTAAAACCCGGGGGAAGTTCTTTCTATAAAATGTCGAACGGTTCTGATTTAACGATGTACGGAACTATTCGATATAAAGAAGTCACTCGACCTAGTAAAATCGTGTACACGCAGCAATTCAGTGACGAAAACGAAAATGTCTCGCGCCATCCAATGATGCCGACGTGGCCTGAAACAATGTTAACGACTGTTCTGTTCAATGCCGAGGGACCTAAAGAAACCCGAGTCACCGTAACTTGGGAAATCCAGGGACCTGCGACCGCGGCAGAGCTTGCAGCCTTCGTTAAAGAAAGAGGCGGCATGACACAAGGTTGGTCAGGTTCGTTTGATAAGCTGGACGAACTTTTTGCAAAACTGAATGGCTAGATTTTTCGCGCAGATTCAGGAAGAATGCAGAGATGGAAAAATACTCTGTCGGAAGCCTGAATCTAACCGTTGTTGATCAAGACAAGAACCTGCAGTTTCCTGCGTTGACTCTTTATCCAACGCGGGAAACGTCAGCACCTGTTTCGTTTGGCAAATATCAAATAGAACTAGCCCCGAATGCCACACCGGCTGAAGGGGTTTTTCCGGTCGTTATTATTTCACACGGTGGGGGAGGCAATCCCTTGCTGTACCGTGATTTAGCCGTGCACTTAGCAAAAAATGGTTTTATCGTGTCGTTGCCCGAGCATCCGG
>CAMLMF010000116.1 GCA_946480995.1 uncultured Bdellovibrio sp.
GCAGAATACTTCTGCCAGAAAGTCGTTCCATTTTTTATTGCTGTGTAAGTGCCCATGAACAGCTTCATGAATCAACATCATCAGTCCATGTTGTCGCCCCGCAATTATCAGTACCGCTAAAACCACAACGCTCGTTGAGTCCGCCAAAGTGCTCAAAGCAATACAAGATGCCATCACGACGTAATCAAAAAGCAACCGAAAGACAGATCGTACATTGTTTGTGCTGCGATGACTTTCCGCAAAAATGTTCATCGCGCGCAAATCATCTGCACTGATAATATTTTCTATCTTAAGTTCACTACCCGTGGCTTCTTTCACAAGCTCCCTATCTATTAAAGATCTCTCTCATGTACTCTGGCTTTAAAATAGCTTTGCGTATGACAAGTTCGACATTATGAGTACGCTCACCCAAAAGCTTCCAGTAAGAGGCGTATTCTGGCTTCTCTCCAGGTAAGACTATGGCCTCTGTCGAGTAAGAATACTTCTCAGTCTCTGGCATAAACTTCTGATACGAGTGGCTATAATCAGAACTCCACTCAACCTCTTTGTTAACGTGATCACGCTTAAAAACGTAATAAAAAGTGTGCCGCTTTTGCTGAAGACGCTCTTGCAGAATTTGATTTATGGCCGCTGCCATAAATCGCATAATTTGGTTCTCAGATCGCTTTGTCGGCCTTGTGAAAAAATCGATGATTGAGTAATAAGGAAGACCATCCCACAACACGCTCCCCAACGTACATGTAATTTGCCCTTGTTCATCAAAAACCGCGTAAATGGTATAGCGATCTTTACTGGCAGATTCGAAAATATGTTCGTACTTAGCCTGGTTCCTTGCCGAATCTGGAGTCAGAGTTTGCCCGTAAAGGTCTTTTTTAGATTCCCAAAATTCCAAAATTTGTACTTTATGTGAAGCGTTTAGCTTAATTAAATTCATACCGATTCTCGCACTGGTGACTTCCACAGCCTAAAAACTGGAATGTCCTTAAGATTTAGATTTTTATCCTTCCAGATAATAGATTCGACATAGTAATGAATAAAAAAGAAACAATTAATAAAACCAAAAGTATTTTTTAAACGCCCTAAATCTTGATGAAAGAAGATGGCCATAAGACCTGATATCGCAAAGCAAGTTCCGTAAATTTTCCAGGCTTTGGAACTTTTAAAAACACTGCCGCCAGAGGCATTTGTCAAAGCCAAACCAATTCCTAGGTAGTTGATCGAGTGATGCAAGTTGTGAACGAAGAATTGCTGCAAATAATTGTCGTAAAATGACCACGGAAATAGCACGAAAATACTGGAAAGATAATAAAGCAGAAACTTAGTCCCCTGCCCCCGTCGGTAGGTCCTTGCTAATATATAAAGACTTAAGAACCCCAGCAAAGTTTTCATTGAGCTCAGAATTAAAGGATCAAAGAAGTATGGAACCTTGAAAGCAAAAACGATCATTGGCTCTAGGGCAATAACATACAAAGCAAGAAAGGCGATTTTAATGGCGCGAACAAGTCCCGCACTGCGCTCTTGCAAAAACATCAGTGAGATACCCATCGCTTGAGCGCTGTTGTGATAAAAGCCAAAGACGAAAGTAGCCAAAACAAAATACTTAGGCACTTTTTCTTCGTAAATTCCCAATAAAGCCACCAAAGCAATGATCGCTATGGGTGGGCCAAAGTACCGAAATACTTTCTTTAAATTATCTTGTGCGAAAAAGTTTCGATCCTGAAGAATAATATACGTCATTAAAAAGTGTGGCAGTCGAAACAACAAGTGATAGTACAACATCAAGGAGATGGGCTCGTAATAGCCAAAGACCAACAGACAGATAGGCAAAATCCATAACGGCACGAAGAAGGCCCAATAATAGGCTTCATTTTCGATGGATTTCGACTGAGGAAGTACGTCCATATGTTCTCCAGAGGTCCATTTTATTGTACCTCAAGTGACCGACTCTTACGCAAGATCTAATGTGCAATAAATAACATAGAGGGGTTTAACACTTGCAGGGCGCAAAAGTAGTGGTGTGCATTTGCTTCCCTGGCGCAAGCCTGTTGAATTTTATATTCGTTTTCTAAATGTGAGAGGGGCAAACGTCGAGATTGCATAGCGGCAAGTACGCCTGGCTCATTGTGACGCAAACTATTGGCGGACTCGTCGTTGGCATATATCTGTGCATATAAATAGCCCTGACGAATGTGATAAGATTCTGAAAACGTCAAACCGTAATCTTTTTCTTTAAACCATTCAGATTTCGCAAAAACAGACGCTCTGCCAAGACCAAAAAAACAAAGCGCTTGATCTGGTGAAAACGGCAAAGAGCGACAAAATGCTGTCGCCTTCTTTTGAGCTTCAGGCCCTGGTGAAAAGACGCCCATGCCAAGTCCATCGACGAAGTAATAGCGAAGACCCCTTAGGAAGTAAAATCTTCGAAGCTCCTCAACAATATGCAGGTCGACTTTATCGAGATTCTCACCTGCTCCGATTCCATATCCTAACGCAGCTTCGCGCTGAAGAAATATTTCGTTGCCATAGACCAGAGGCTTTGCGACGTAATCCAGCAGCGGAACAGAGAACACCTTACTGGCGTGAAATCCCTCTCGGCAAAATTTAAACTTTACGCTATCAAATAGAATGCATCGCTGGTTTATATTTTCAATTTGTACCGCAGAGAAGCCCGACAAATATGCCAGCCTTGCTTTAAGGGTCCCCTGCTGCGCATACAAATGTGAAAATGAAAAAGACAAAATAAAGCCTAAGATAAGTGCTCTTAAGCTCATTATTTAAGATACCTGAAATTTCAACTCGATTGAATTATTGGATGCCAGAGACTGCGCATCGGGAAACTTTTGGAGCAGGTTGGAAACATACTCATCCCGAGCACTCGGCGATTTAAAAGTGTAATTGAGAAGCGCCTCGTGACCGGAAAAAGAAAATTCCTTGGAGGTGATCTTACCTTTTTTTTGGAATTCTTTTTCCAATCCCATAAAAAGTTGATAGTTCATCTTTTTATTTCGAATATTCTTATATTCATTAAAAGACATGTTTTGGGGAAGCTGAATTTTTATAGAAAAATCGACTGGCTCTGCCACATCGTCGTTTGCAACAGCGCTATTGCCAAACATAGCTCCAAGCCCAAAAAAACCAGAGAGTCTAATAAAGTTCCGTCTACTCATTCCCATACACATATTCTAACAGGCTGATTGACGAGCCAGCAATGTCATTTTTTGAGAATTCTTATATTGGAACAACTAAGATCTTTAATCGTTGAATCTAGGACCTAAAATGTCCCCAAGCACAGTTTTGTTACCTAAATAGTATCCGTCGTTCTGATGTGCATGCTTTAGGAAACTCGGGTGCTTCTCTAAGAACGCGGTCACTCCCTTTAAATTATAACAGGGAACAGAGGGGAAAAGATGGTGCGTCAAGTGATACCCAGTGTGATGAGGAATGAAAAGTTGATTTAAGACGGTTGCGCGAACATTACGACTTGATTGCAGCTCTGATATATACGTAAGTCCAAAGTGCTCCGCGAGACTGCGCGTAAAAGATATATAAGGCAACACCACCAAATATGGTATCAACCAATAAAGTGCGAACTCTGACCAGATACCAGCATAAGACACAATTCCAAAAAGAATAGCATAATAGGCGCCAAAAAAGAGTCGAGTCTGCAAGTCGTTTTCTTTTCCAAAGAAAATATTATAGAACTTCAGAATTCGCCCTCTGGTGTTACGAATGATCGCTTCCATAAAAGCTAGCTTTAGAAGTCCCAAAAAGTTCTTAGGGAAAACCCAGCCCATCAAAGTCTTTTTATACCACTCTGGATCGCGCTGAGTGTTCAAAAACTTATGGTGTGCAAGATGGCTGCGAGTGAATGTATTGAAAGTATTTCCCAATGGCAGAATGCAAAAGAAGTTAGCCATGAAGTGATTTACTTCTTTCTTTTCAAAAAGAAGGCCGTGTGTCGCTTCATGCAGAAGGCTTAGAAGACCATGCTGTCTTCCAGCAATTATCAAGACGGCAAGAAAATATACGAAAACGTTTTCAAATGTGACGCTAAGGCCTATCGCTAAAGCAATCAAAGCATAGTTCCACAGAATCAGAGTCACGCCCTTCAAATTTGAAGGTTTATTGTGAAGCTTTACGAACTCCGTCGCCTGCTGATAAAACTCGTCGCCAACAAGATTTTTGAAGGATGGTGATTCCATGGACTCACCCCCTGATTTCAACTAAACGAATCAATAAACCTGAAATATCTAACTGCCAAAAAGTTCTGCCGAACTGCGAGGACTTGGGAAAACGATGGTGATTGTTATGCCATCCCTCGCCCCACATAAAAATTCCCAGAAAAATATTATTGCGACTTTCATCCGCCGTATGAAACGGCTGAGAACCAAAACGATGACCAACGGTGTTGATAAGGCTCCCGGCGTTCCATAATAAACATGCCGGAAATAAATAAAGGTAAATGACGGCAAAAGGATCTATCGCCAACAAAAGAAGAACGTAAGCAAACTGGAAGTGCCAATAATAACGATGAAAGAACGCGTACGTCGGATTTTTAGTGAACGACTTTAAGGCGGAAAGACGGATCGGAGAAAACATACTTAGAAATTGAGCCTTAAAATATCCCTGCTGATGCGGCGAGTGTGGATCTTGAGGCTTGTCAGCAAATTGATGATGCATTCGATGCGCGGCACACCAAGCAACACAACTGCCAGTTAAGCCCAAGCTTGCGAAGGTCAAGCCCGCAAGTTCAAACCAGCGCGGGGCCTTCCATGACTGGTGGGTTACCAAGCGATGATAAGTCATGCTCATGCCTAAGCATCCCGTCAAAAAGTAAACCCCTAGCGCAAAGAGATAGTGTCGCGGTTGCGCATACACCAACATTGGTATCACGCTAAGATGGGCCACAATCTGCGCAAAGAATAGTTTCTTCGCCACTAAGCCCCCCGCACCAATCGCGCTCGTTCATAAAACTGCGCGTACTCATTAAGAAACTCTGCACTCGGGTTTGCCACGCAGATCGGCCATAAAGAAAAAACCAAGTGCACTCGATCTGTCGTGCCCCGGTTGGTAAAGCTGTGCTCTAGACGAGTATTCAAAATATAAGAACTGCCGTCGGCGGGCAGATGCAGGTTTTGGCCGCCAATCTCAAAAGAACAGTGCGAATTCGTGATTATAGGCACATGCAACGTCAGACGAAACTTGCCATCATTGTGTTGTGGAATCTGGCAGCCCGGCTGAGTAATAAGAACACGTCCCTGAAAAAGACCAAAAGGAAACTTCGCAAAAACGTTGGCGAATTTATCGCCCAAAGCATTTCGTTTTTCGTGAAAACTAAATTTCTTTATTTCTTTATAGGAGTGATCCTTGGCATGCACGCGTGTTTGCTGCAAAGGACCGTAATAAAGATCATTCACATCATCGGATTGCAAACCATAGCCTGCATACTTTTCGTTATTGTCCTTTTGGATCGGGTCCACGATCCTTGATATTTCATTATGAACCGAGACTAATTTAACAATATCAAAACCCGTGTCTATTCTTTCACAGACAAAACCAGAATCAAAATAAAGATCTTCCAGTCGTTTCGGGTTGATCACGAAATCCTCTTTTTAGTTTCCTGTTTTAGCTGGAGCCGTCGCTGGCGGGGCTGGGACTGCCGGAGTCGCCTTTGCCGCTGGAGTGGCGCTTGGCGCTTGCGCCGCCGCAGCCGCTTTTGCTCGAGCTTCTTTGTCCTTTTCGACTGATGGTCGCAATGAACGAATGGTTGCAGCACACGATGGAGTTAGTTTTGCCATATTCTTCATCATACAATCGCTCACACCTATGCCGGTGCTTTCGTTGCGACAGTATTGGTTGTAGTCTGCAATACACTGTGGATAACTTGTCATGGTTGACTCAATCCAACGGCTGAAATAGCGAAGAGCGGGAAAACAGCGATCACTAATAACGGCCCCTTGAAAAAACTTTTCACGAACGCACAAAGAAGAATCAGTAGACCCAGGTGGCTGTGTCGGGCAAAGCTTCTTTTCATCTTCAGCACAATCTAGCTTGTAATTTGGCTTGGGATCCGGAGCAACGAATGGTTCTGCAAACTGCATAAGACGAATCTTATCTTCGATTGAAAATTCTTTCCCTTCAGAGTATCGAATCGGTCCACGAGAAGCAGACGTTTTAAGCCAATGGCGGGTAAATTTAAGCGCAACAAAGCATTTGTCGCTGACATTTGCGTTACGAAACATGAACTTTGTTTCCAAGCAACGAGATGCTTCGCTGTCTTCAGACCTAAATGGAGAACAAAATTTAGCAACGTCTTCTTTGCAGTCAGTATAAAAATTTGGCTTCGGATTCGGAATGACAACGGGCCCTGATAAATTCATCAGCTTACTTTTTTCCTTTGCGGAATAGCTTTTCTTTGATGAATAAACAATTTCACCCTGTTGGGCGAATAAGTTACCTGAATACAAAAGTGTCAATAAAAGTGCGAAATAAACATTCTTCATAGACTCTCCACCGTTGCAGGAATTTTCCACCAAAAAAAAATAGCGAGCAAGTCAATTATAGATACCTAACCGCTTTGCTGAACCTCGACAGCACCAACCTCTTGAGGATTTTTATGACGCTTTTGCCATTTGTCCATAGTCATCCCTGGTGGAGAAGCAAGAAAGCTCAATCTGGATTTCCAAGACTTCGCTTTTGACATCTCTATAAAATAGTTCACGTGGGCGCCAAACTGAATTTGCAAAGGATTGTGCGACTCTTCAATGACAGTTTGCGGTCCATATTGAACGGGCGCCACTTCGGGTTCAAAAGTTTTAAAAATTCGGTCCCAAAAACAAAAGATATTGCCATAATTTTTATTTATATACTGCGGGTTCACCCCGTGATGAACGCGATGCTGTGAGGGACTTGCAAAAATATATTCAAATACGCCAATGTTTCCAATTAACGTCGTGTGCTGAAAGAGCTGAAGATAGCGATGCACCATGCGACAACCTAGAATGACCACCAGTGGAAATCCGAAGAATGCTAAAGGAATGACAAAAAGAAAGCGGTAGACTTCGACCAACCACGACTGCCTTGAACCCGTAGAAAAATTGTACTTTGTCGACGAATGATGCACGCTATGAAAAGACCATAAGAATCCATTTTCATGAGCCCAGCGATGATCCCAATATTCAAAAAAATCCAAAGCGATGAAACAAAGAATCCAAGTTAATGGACCGTAATCCAACTTCCACGGGGTTTCGCCACAAAGAAAATTTAAAACCTGCAGGGGGCCAGCAAGAAAAATAATTCGGCGGAAAATATCTCCGGCATAACCCATCCCCAAATTGACAGCGGTGTCTTGCCAAGTACAATAGCGCTTCTTTTCCAGCGTACATACCAGAAATTCCAAGGCAATAATGGTGTACGCCACAGGCGTGGCAACCAGATTGAAA
>CAMLMF010000117.1 GCA_946480995.1 uncultured Bdellovibrio sp.
GTGTGCTCTTCCGATCTACATCATGCACGCACACGCCGACAATTCGAGATGCGACGGTTTCATCCAGAAAACCTGCCGAGGCTTTAGAATGGTTTGCGGCAACGGATGCACAAGTTGCCAACGCTGTTTGCCGCCAAAAGCTTCCAACCACAAGCGAAGAAATATTTAAATATTACAAAAATCTTCCGCCAGAACAAGGCCTTGAAAACGGAACGACGGAGGTCTTGGGGGTTCCGTTAGTCAATGAGCGTCCACGTTTAATTTTAGCTTTAGCAAAGCTGCTAACCCCAGTAAAAAATGAAAACGTAAAAAGTCTTCCACCGGATATCCGTGCAACCTTCAAAATTGAACCCTCTTGCCAGTCAGCCCTGTGTGTGTCTCAGAAAATATTTGGTGCAAATGTCGGTCCGCAAATGATTTTGCTTATGGATCTTTTTGATGTGAATACATCGCCGTATTCTTATCAAAATGCAGATCTTTTTTATGGGACGGAAATCGCAGATGTTATAAAAACTTTCGAACTAGTTGCACCGGAACAAAAACCTTTCGCCAACTCGAACCAACAACTTAGTAAATTCAAACGCGGCAAAACACTCGCTTTTTACGACCAATCAGAGGGCGAAGTTTTAGCCAATGCCATGATGCACCTTTTTGATGGCTGGAGCGAGCAAGGATCTGACTCTCGTCAATACACTCTTTATCATGAATTTGCGCACAATATGGCTAAGAGCTATTTTGCTGCAACTCATACTTCGTCGGCCTGGCTTCAGCTTAGCCAATGGAAAAAAGTAAAAGAGACCGACCGCGATGGCAAAGTTGCAGAAAGTTTTCGGTCTGCCTTAGCTGGCGACATGGGACATCCTTTTGTTTCTAAGTATGGCAAAGAAAATCCTGCCGAAGACTTTGCCGAAAGTGTCACTGCCTATCGTTTAAATCCACAGCACTTAAAGAAGACATCACCGGAAAAGTATAAGATCCTTAAACATGTGGTGTTTAATGGTCGCGAGTTCCTTTCAGCTAAAAGCTGCAATCAGGCCACTGCGACGAAACAATATCAAAAAGAAATTGATCGCGCGAAGAACCTCTTTTCCGAAAAGGAAAAAGAAAACTTGATAGCGACTTGCCGCCTGACCTTTGACCAAACGATCCTTGGTAACGTACCGGTCAGCTTTTTTGATGATTGTATCAACTTTCAAGCCACTTTGATTTGGTACGGCAAAAGTCATCAAGCTTATCCCGGCTTATTACAGCAAGGACTTTTTGATAATGATCTGCGCCTCAGTCAATTAAAGTTTTCAGCGACTAGAAAAGAACTAGCACAAGTCATAGCTGCAGACTTGGCAAAATGGATTTCCGAAAAAATGCAAATGTCGTCCTCTGCTTTAAGCGAAGCAAAAACTAAAGACGAATACTGCACAGTGTGGTCAAAACTATCCGGTTGGACCTACGACAAAGTTGATTTTAGCACTGAATGGATGATGCGAAGCTTTGATCGCAACACACAAATTTATCCCCTCAAGGGAGCTGCGCGGGGGCTATGTTTGGACTTAGTCCACGACATCCCCGCTGCTCAGAAAAAAGATACCTTTAAATATTATAAAGAGCAGATAAAAAAATTCTTGCACCTACAAGGCCCGGACGAAGACCAACCAAATGACCGCGGCCTGAACGAGGAAAGCATTAAAAAATATATCCTGGAAAAAGTGGGCGCTTAGGCCCACTTTCTTTTTTAAACAAGCTTATCGATTTCTTCAGCGGTGATTTCTGCAGGCTTACGAATCGCTTTCACTTCACCGGCAGAAATTTCCACGATCTGATCACAGTCTGCAATCGTCCCCAAACGATGGGCGATGATCAACATCGTCACACCGGCAAAAGACTGACGAATCACTTTCTGCAAGATCGCATCTGTTTGTACGTCAACACTTGCTGTGGCCTCGTCCATGACAATCACGCGAGCTTTTGTTAACAACGCGCGTGCCAGACACAACAACTGGCGCTGTCCTTGGCTTAAGTTCAAGCCACCCTCGGTGACCGGTGACTGCAAACCCAAGGGCAAACTTGAAACGAAACTCCAAAGCGAGGCGTGCCTTAATGCACCGATAACTTCTTCGTCTGAATACTCTTCGTAACGGTCTAAATTGTTACGAATCGTCCCCATAAACAGCGCCGGATCTTGCGGAATGATCGCCAAGTTGCGACGCAATTTTTCCAGAGGCACACCCGCGACATCGACACCGTCAATTTCAATCACCCCTTCTTCCGCTTCGATAAAACGGAACAAAGATTGAAAGAACGTGCTTTTTCCGGAACCCGTGCGACCGATAATGCCAACACGACTGCCCGCTTTGACTTCAAAGGAAATACCTTTTAGCACCAACGGCAAATGTTCCGCGTAACGCACTTTCAGGTTATCAATCTTGATCTTACCGAACTCTGGCCATGTGGGACGCAAAGGTTCTGGTAAAACTTTTTTTACATCAACTTCGGCAGGCAAGTTGGAAAAGAACTTTAAACGTTCAATCGAAGTCATGCGCGATTCAATATCCGAGAACACGCGCACACCCCAATTTAAATAAGCCCAAAATGACAACGAATACAATGTCACGAGGCCCGCAGTTCCTGCATCCATCAACCCAGCATAAGCCGTCAATGTCACACCCACAGCGGTCGCCATGGAAATCATGCCTCCGACCACAGGAATGCGCGACGAAAACCAGCGGTTGATCATGTAGTGCGCGTAAAACATTTTTTGACTGTGCGCTAACTTGTCATAAAAGTTCTGCGTAAACCACGGCGCTTTATTAAAGCTGCGAATAACCACAAGGCCCTGCAAACTTTCTTTAAAGTGCGCATAGCGAGGAGACCGCGCGACACTGTCAAAGCGCTTGGCTTCCCGTGCCGGGCGACGGTAATCGCGTTGCAAAACGTAATACAAGCCCATCACCGGCGCGATCACAAAAATCATCAAAGGCATTAATCCCAAGATCAATGCAATCGACACGATAATTTGCAAAGCACAGTGCACAGCCGAATCGAAACTCCATTGTAAATACACATCCACGGATTCGATATCGCGGGAAAATCTTTGCAAGATCCGCCCCACCGGTGTTGAGTCAAAGAAACGCACCGGAGACCGCAAAACACTTTTAAGCATTTTGTCGTGCATGTTTTTACCCGCGCGAATCCCCCGGCTTAACCAGAACAAATGATTCACCAAAGAACCCACCAGAACCAAAATACCCACGGCTCCGTATATTCCTACGGCTGAAAGCGCCAACCACTCGGATTGATGATCGGAATAATAAGACAGCCACGCCTTTTGCAACAAAGGCAGTAACGCGGCCGTGATCGCACCAAGCAACAAGGCACCTAATATCAGAGGCTTTGTCTTTGGATTGTCTCCACCTAAAGAACTAATATAGTCCCAATACACAGACCCCTTCACGGCTCCCACTTCACGGTCTTCGTCTTCGGTCACGCGATTTTTTTTATCATCCGTGACGTCCTCAGAAGTTTCAGCCACTGCACTTTCGGCAGCTCCAGCCGTTGCGTGCGCTGGTTCGTGTTCACCTTGAGTTTTCCCGTGCTCTTTATAAAACTCGGCAAAGGCCGGGCAGGTTTTTAATAGCTCTTGAAATGAACCTAAACCTTGAACCACGCCGTTTTCTAAGAACAAAACTTGGTCAAACTGTGCCAAATATTCTAAGCGATGGGTCACCACAACACGAGTTGTGTCTTTCCATGCGCCAAAAATCAGACGCTCGCACAACAGTTGTTCTGTTTCCGCATCGACGGCTGACAATGGATCATCTAAAAGTACCACTTGCGGTTTACGCAAGAAAGCTCGCGCTAAAGCCACCCGTTGTTTTTGACCCCCAGAAAGATTCACACCCTTTTCGCCAATTTCAGTGCGCAAACCGCCGGACCATTCTTTGAGATCGCGACTTAAGCAACTGTTGTGTAAAGACCGGCGCAAGTCTTCTTTACTGACGTTTTCACCGAAAGAAAGATTTTCTAACAACGTGCTATTAATAATGTAAGCCTCTTGCGGGACATAGGCCATGCGTGGACGCTCATTCGCACTTAGACCAGCAAACTTAAAGCTGCCAGCACTCAACGGAATTTCTTGCAATAGCCCCATCAATAACGAGCTTTTACCAGATCCCACTGGTCCCACGATCGCAAGCGATCCCCCCGCTTTGACAGAGAAGCTCAGATCTTTTAGCACATCCGCATCAGCTCCCGGATAACGAATCGACGCCTTTTGCATTTCTAATGCTAAAGGTTCCTGGGCAGAACTTTCTTGTGTGGAAATTTCCACTTCATCTTGCTTTAAGAAATTTAAAATACGTCCGGCCCCAACCACCGCATTGGTGTAACGCGAAATCAAACGCGACAAATCGCCAAACGGTCCTTCTAAAAGACCGAACAAAGAAATACACGTAAAGATGATCGCCGCATCTAACTTTTCCCCACGCCAAGCATGAGTTGCCAATGCAACGAACAAAACAAACGTGGACACGGCCAAATAACCAAGTCCCGAAATAACTTCCGCCCGCGCCAAACGACGACGACTGGAAAGTTCCTTTTCACGCACCTCAGTGACTTCTTTAGAAACACTTTTTTCCCAGGCAAAATATTTCACGACGCGAATAGCATTTAAAGCTTGAGTCATTAAGGTGACACGACGGTCGCGATGCACCATCATTTCTTCATCCAAATGCGTAAACTTCTTCGCCACAAAGCGAGTTAACGGCGCCAAGGTGAAAAGAACTATCAGCGCAGCCAAGGCTGACCAGCCAATATAATAGAACAACATCACAACCACGCCGATGATCAAGAACAAAGACATGACCAGATCCGCGATAATGAATGAAAAGTCAGACACCGATTCACTGTCGGAACTCATGTGATTAACGACATCACCAATCTGATTCTTTTGCCGCGCTGAATGACTGAGCTTCAGACTGTGGCGGAAGATTTTTTCATTCAAGATATTGGTGATGACTTGATAACCCTTTAACGCATTATAAAAGAACTGCTGCAAGAACAGTCCTGATAAAAATCCGCAGAATCCTAAAGCCACCCCGTAAATCAACGCAGGTTTTAAGGTCTCTGCCGTAATGCCGGCCGAAATTAACCCGACAAAGCGATTCACCAAGATCGGCGACAGCAACGACAAAACGGAACTAATAAAATACCAAAAATACGCGGGCTTTAAATGGACTGCGACCACGGGAATGAATGAAAAAAGCAAACCCTTGGGTGAATGCCAGCGCAATTTTTCCACGGGCACCAAAGTTTGCTTCGGATCAATATCCGCAGGCAAAGGCAGCACATCGGCTTCGGTGATGTGACGAGAGCGCGCTAACTTAATCAAAGGACTGACATCAAAAAACAAGATGCGTTTAAAAAAACTCATAAGAACCTGTACTGCTCCTTCATGGAGCGACTAAAAAACTAAATTTTGGGAAATCCGAAATCTGCGTTGGGTTGAACGAAGATCTTTATTTTTGGCAAAGAGAAAGATCCAGCGCTGATTGCATCAGTTTATCTATAATCATGGGATCCTCCTCTCTTCATATGTGAGATTTTTTAAGGATAGGGAAAGAATTTAGCTTTGTCTAGCTCTTCGTAATTTTTTTTTCTGACGTCGTCTTTTTATTAAAGCATCCACAGGCAGAAAACCGCCACAGCCGTGGGTGGCACCGCCGCAATCAATAAATTGAAAGGCTTTAGCCCCCCCGGGAATCTGTGACTAAGGATCGAGTACCCAGCAGCATTGGGAGCATTGGCAATGATCGTAAGACCACCGCCCGCAATAGCTCCGGCCACCAAAGCATAACGACTGGCTTCGCTTAAACCCTCGACCTGGGACCCGAGATAAGTTAATGCCGCATTGTCCGTGATCGCCGTTAATGCCACGGCTCCTTTAAATAAGAGCACATCACTCATGTTCGCCAGCAAGGGAGCCAACCACCATTTCTGAAAAGCCCCGAACTGAATAATTCCCCCAAGAAACAACCCAACCAAAAGACTTTCCTTTAAACGAAGCGCATCTTGATAGCGCTGTGTGACTGCAGCAATACCTAAGAAAAGTAAAAAGATTCCCAAGAACGCATTTTGATAATGGCCGGTCACCACGATGCCCGCCAAAAAAAGCAAATGCACAGCAATAATAAACTTAGGGATCGCCGCTTGGGACCCAGCTAAGCGGGCTTCGACCTCTTTTAAGGTACTGCAGTTCTGCGCCCATTCGCGACGAAACAAAAACAACAATCCCAAAGTATTAACTATTACAGCGACAGAACTTTTCCAACCGAAGTGCGTAAAGACAAAGTTAAAATCCCAGCCCCATTTGCCAGCAACCATCAAAATCGGTGGCGCCGCAAACGGCGTCAATGCCCCGCCAATGGAAACATTCACAAATAAAACAGCTAAAAGGGCGTAAATCATCTTGCCAGACTCTTGGCGCAGCATCGAATTTAGCATAAATGCTGTCACCGTCATCGCCGCAGGTTCTGTGATAAAACTGCCCGACAAGGGCCCCACACACAGCACCACGAAAAGATCCGTTAACACCGCGGGTGTGCGAAAAATCTTTTGCAAACCGCGACTTAAAAACAAAATCCCCTGGCGCGCCGCCGTTAACACCGGTCGCGTTGAGCACACTACCATGATTGCAAAAATGAAAAACGGTTCCACGAAGTTTAACGAGTTTTGATACGCGATCGCCGCATCCCAACCTTCAAGCCCAATATAGATCAACATAAAGATCCCTGCCCACAACGCAAAGACCACTTCAATTTCCGCTAAAAGATGAAAAACATTGCTCCATAAAGAGTCTTTAGAAAAACGATGGGAAATTTTCAGAAGCTGTCCAACACAGAAAGTATGCACAACAGCCAAGGCAAAAAATACGGCACCAAGAAGTTCAATCGTTGAATAAGTCATAGGAAGAGTCTAAGCAAAGACTCTTCTGAGACCAACTAAATTAACGGCACATTTCTAAATTATCGACGATAGCCTGACGATGTTTCGTCAATTCCCGCGAAGTCATTTGCAGCTGTGTTTGATCGCAGTGATTTTCTTGCACCTGCTTCACAATGCTGTCCTTTTCTGATTCCGTGAGGGCCAAATTCCAAATCAGTTTCACCTTCAGCCACTGTTGCAAGTACTGACAGCGATACGCCATATTCGGTGGCATATATTCTTCAGGAGTTCGATCCCCCTTCATACTGTTTTCGCGACCAAACACTGGTAACAAATGAAATTCGTTCCCCATAAAGTTCGCATACAAGCAGCGCTGTGTTTTGTTCCACTTGTAGGCACCACTAATATAAGCATTTTTTAGCGGCACGAAATGATCAATCTGAATGTCACTAGCGTCCGTGTAGGCACGCCCCGTAT
>CAMLMF010000118.1 GCA_946480995.1 uncultured Bdellovibrio sp.
GGTTTTTGCGTTTTGAAAGCCCAGCCGTGCCATTATTCATAGCCTCACAATCTGGGGTATGACATTCTGAGATCTGTATATGAGGTGCACATGAAGTTTTACGTGTTAATAGCGATGGCTATTGCATCCAAGGCTTATTCGGCGAGCGCCGTTTTGCCAGAGGTCCCTTTTAAAAAAATCCCTTGTGAAAAATATGTCGTTGAAACAGTCCAGGCAGAGTTCGCTGGGAAAAATCCTGAATGGCAAAGAGTCATTGATGCCGACTCCATGACAAAATCATTCCGCGCGGCTAAAAAAACAGGCCAGTGGTATGAGCTGCATATTTCCGAAAGAAACGAAGCCAAGCTATTTTATATTTCTTCTGAAAAATCCAAAGACTTTATCTGGAATACCAAATCCTGTGCAAAGCCTGAAGTCCGTGAAGGGCGCGGATTGGTATTATTCGAACAGGATAAAAAACGCCCTATAGATAGTTTCACAGATCAAGACCTGGCAAAGCTTTTAGAGACCAAGGCAAAAGGTATCATTTATTTGTGGTCGCCGAAAATGGTTTACTCCATGACGGAATTCAGACTTTTCCGCGACGTTGCCAAGAAAAAGAATTTAGAATTTATTGCCGTACTTGATCCTTCGGTCGATTTAAAAGAAGCCAAAGCGGCGGCAAAAAAAATCAACGTGGATTTTAAGGGCAGAAAATTAGCTTCCGTGGATCTATACATGATGGAAGGGACTCTTCATTACCCTTCCGTTTTTGTATTTGGAAACGGAAAAATCAATCCCCACCGTATGATCGGTGTATTACCTGCTGAAACATTGTCTCAGTATATCGATACCTATATGGGAGAAATTAAGTAATGTGGACCCTTGGCAAAGTTCTTTTTCTAGCTTGTTTGGTCTCTTTTAAAGCCCAGGCGAATAATTGTATTCCGGCAAATGAATATGTTCCATTTACTGGAGTTGCGGCAAAGGCGAATAAAGAAGGTGATCCAAATGGTCCCCCGATGGGCAGTTACATGCGCATCAGTCCGGATGGAAAATACGTGATTCGCTCATTGTCCGGAGACCACTTAACCCGCGTGACCCTTATGGAACTGCGTGAAAAAGAGGGTGGAGGCAAAGAGGCGGTCGCTTATAAAACCGACTTTGCGGTTGAAGCATTTCCTGTGCAAGGGACTTGGAGATTTGTGAACGACACCAATGGTGACCACTTTCTTTTGCGCGATGTTTTGCAAAAACAAACTGATGCAAAAAAGCAGTTTAAAGGCGGTATGACAGGGTTCTATGCGACGGCAGCAGAACTTCCTGGGGGGACGGATGCATCGCGAAGAATTCGCTCTTTAGCTTGGCCTGACCCTGATAAAGGACAGGCCAGTTTAAAGAATATGGAAGTAGAATTTAAAAAGAACGCCGACGGCAGCTACTCCAAGGTAAGTGAAACTTCTCGTAACTATATGTGCGATAACTTAAAAGACAGCGATGGAAATGCCTTTACTTTACCGATGATCTCACAAGACGGCAAAGAGTTCGCGGCTCAGCCTATATATGCCAAAGACAGAGACGCAAAACCAGGAATAAGAATTTACGAATTTGGCGAAAATCTTAAGGACTGTAAGCTTGTTGACAGCACTGGCTTCAGTGCCTCAAAGCTTATTTTCGGATTTGCCAGAGACGGCAAAAAGGCACCTGTTACATTTTTGGGAGCTCCTTCGTCGGGCGGGTTTAACGGAGTTCATGTTTACGATCGTGAATTAAAAAGAGCATTCTATATTGGTGATAGGTCTGCATCCATGGTCGCTGTGGATTCGTTTCCTGGGATGACCAAAGACGGTCGTGTTATTTATGGAGCCAAATGGAATGAATGCAAACAGGGTGCGGGGACTTCGAAGTGCGAACTTAAAACAGGGTTTGTGATCGCTGATCCGAATCAGTCCGAAGACATGAAGAACTTCAGGAAAGAAAACCCCGGAGCCGCCGCGCATATCAAAGAGTGCATTACCAAGGCAGAAGTTAGAAAAGTTGAAGAGGAGCAAAGATTGCTCTATGGTCTTGGGACGACACCCGCGAGTGGTGCCACAGGGACAGCCCGTTAATAAAAAAAAGCCCCTCAGTTGTAACTGAAGGGCTTTTGCTTTTAAGTCTTTAAATAAAACTAAGCAGCTGCTTTTTCTTCTGTGTGCGAGAAATGCGCCATTTGGCCCATTTGATCAGCAGAGAATGCAGACACGATATCCACCAAGATAACCACTTTGTTATCTACTTTACCCATACCGCGGACGAACGACATAGCATGTTCGTTGCCAAGTACCGGAGATGGTTCGATTTGGTTTTCTTGAAGATCTACAACCTCTTTAACAGAGTCTACGATCATGCCAACTTGACCGATTTCAGTGTCGATCACGATGATGCAAGTGTCGCGAGTTGTATCTTGTGCATCCATACCGAATTTAATACGAAGATTTACTACTGGAATGATTTTACCACGCAGATTCATCACGCCTTTTACATAGTCTGGGGTGCGTGGCACGGGAGTGATTTCACCAAATTGGTTGATCTCTCGGACCGTTTCGATTGCAACACCATACTGTTCAGCCATTAATTGGAACGTTAGATACTGACCCGGTTTTGCTTTAGTTATATCGCTCATCTTATTGCCTTTCGCAGTCGTCAATAAAGTTTAACAACATACTCATCGAGAAAAACCTGCGGGGACTTAAGAAGAATTCACGATTGTAACAAAAATATTCGACCTCACATTCACGTTGTAACAATCTGGGACTATAGCCCGGTTTCATCCCATTCTGGACCAACGGTGTAAATAGATATTAAGGACACCGACCGATAAAACATCTGAGATTTTTCGAATGAAATTGGAGCACACATGAGCGGAGACAACGCGTTTTTTGAAGAATTGCAGATGGACTTTTTGAATGAGTCTGCATTCATGCTAGAGCAATATGAAGAATACATGATGAGACTGGAAAACAGTACAGAGCCGGCAAAGGACCTTACTGATATTTTCCGCGTCGCCCATTCCGTAAAAGGAGGAGCTGCCGCTGTCGGATTGACAGATCTGTCTAAATTCGCTCACGTGATGGAAGATCTTTTGGATCTTTTGCGATCGCGCCCGGAATTAGTGAACTCCAATGCCATTTCACTTTTGTTGAAATCAGGCGACGAGTTGAAAAACCGCATCGGATCTTTGCAGCAAGGTAAAAACAACCCTTGGGATACAACGGCTCTGCGTGAGCAGTTGATTGAACTGACTGAAGGCCTTTCAGGTAAGCCAAGTAAACGCCACGAAGCTTCAGCTCCAGAAGCTGTGGTTCCTGCTGTTGATGAACCGAAAGAACAAGTGCCTGATGATTTTTTTGCAGCACCCGCAGTTTCTGCAGAAGCTCCTCCTGCTGAAGGCGGCGAAGACTTTACCAATCATGAACTTTTGGCAGAGCTTTTGTCTCAGCTTTCTCCAGAAGAACAGGCAGAATTTCATGCGAACGAAGCTAAAGCTCCTACGCCAGCTCCTGTGGTGGCAGCAGAAGCTCCTGTTTTAAAAGTTGTTTCTGAAGCTCCCGTAGCTCCGGTGCAAGCTCCTCCAGCTCCTGCTGCAGCAGTTGCTAAGCCTGCGGCTGTCGCGGCAGCGCCAAAGGCGGCTCCTGCGGAATCTTCTTCAGGTGGTGGTGGTAATAAACCAAATGCAAAACCAACAAGCGCAATCAAAGTGGATACAGCGCGTGTTGATTCCGTTCTTGATGCCGTCGGTGAGCTCGTGGTTCTTAAGAATCAGTTAGTTCATGATGAAACTGTGCGCAGTGGTGTGAATCTTCGTTTAGAAGCCATCGTTGACCAGTTAGATAAAGGTGTGCGTGAGCTTTACGAAAAAACGCTAAGCATCCGTATGACACCGCTTAAATCTATGTTCATTAAAATTCAACGTATCGTGCGTGACGTTTCTATCGCTTTAGATAAACCAGTTGATTTGCAATTGATCGGTGAAGAAACAGAGGTTGAAAGAACCGTATTTGAACTTTTGGGCGATCCTTTAGTTCACTTAGTGCGTAACTCGATGGACCACGGTGTGGAAAAACGAGAAACACGTATGGAGCGCGGCAAACCAGTGACTGCAAAAGTCGTTGTTTCGGCAAAACAATCTGGCGGTAATGTTATCATCGACATCGTGGATGACGGTGGTGGTATCAACAGAGACAAAGTTTTAGGTAAAGCCATCGAAAAAGGACTTGTGCCGACGGGCGTAGACCCAGCGACGATTCCTGATGAACAGGTTTTCCAATATATCTTTGCCGCAGGCTTTTCAACAGCAGATAAGATCTCGGATCTTTCAGGCCGTGGTGTGGGTTTGGATGTGGTGAAATCAAACTTGGATAAAATTAATGGTAAAATTAATATTTATTCTAAAGCAGGGCAAGGAACGACATTCCGTTTGACGATTCCATTAAGCACGGCCATCACCGATGGTATTATCGTTGCTTTGGATGGCGCTCGTTATATCTTACCAATTCACTCCATCCGTGAAATCGTGCGTGTGCTGCCAAAAGATTACACGAACATTTCTGGTGCAGGTAAAGTGGCAAGTATTCGTGGTTTGTTGTTGCCAGTTGTTGACGTTTCCAAAACTTTGGGTTCGATCAATTGGAATCTGAACAAACGTGACGAACAATTGATGGCGAAACGCGAGCACTCGTTAAGTGCACGTCGTGAAGAGACCATGTTAGTAATTATTGAATCAATGACCGGCCAAATGGCGTTTCCAGTAGATGATGTTCTGGGTCAAGCTCAAGTGGTTGTTAAACCAATCACCATGGGTCAAGACATTCCTGAAGTTGCGGGTGCCGCAATCCTGGGTGACGGACGTACCGTTCTAATTTTAGACCCAGCAGCTTTGGTAAGCAAAGTGACTAAGGGTCGGGAGTTCGCAGCATGACCGCATTAAAAAAGAAAGATGCCACAGCGGCACTTTACGAATTTGAAGATATCAAGCTTACCGACAAGATGTTCGCGAAGTTTGCAGAAAAAATGTATGACTTAGCAGGTGTGGACTTGCCAAATACGGCGAAGAATCATGCTTTGATTCGCAATCGTATTGTTAAAATTTTACGTCGTCACAGTTTCAGTTCTTACGAACAATACTGGGATTATTTACAAGGCGGCGGAGCAGAAAAAACCTCTGAGTTTGTTTCTGCTTTGACGACGAATATGACGTCATTTTACCGCGAATCAAATCACTTTGATTTTTTAGCGGGCATTTTGCCGGAAATCCAAAAGAAATTTGGCAATGACGTGCGCTTGTGGTGTGCCGCTGCCAGTACCGGTCAAGAGCCATACACTATCGCGATCACGGCGCATGAAGCTTTGGGTGATAAAGTTCGCATTCTTGCGACTGACATCGACTTGCAAGTTTTAAAGAAAGCCTCTTCAGGAACTTATGAAGAGCGTGAGATGCAAGGTCTGCCGCCGGTGCAAAGAACTAAATACTTTGATAAAGTAAAGTCAAAGGATACAGAGTACTTCAGAGCCAAAGACTCTATTCACAAAATGATCCGTTTTGCTCCGTTCAACTTAATGAATCCCAAGTACGAATTTCAGAATAAGTTCCACGTGATCTTTTGCCGAAACGTACTGATTTATTTTGATGAGGCGACCACGAAAAGTGTTATTGAGAAATTAACCTCGTGCTTGGCACCTGGAGGATACTTGGTTTTGGGGCATTCCGAATCCGGTAATGTTAAACACCCAGAACTGAAGCCGTTGTCCAGAGCAGTTTACCAAAAACTTTAGAGAGGCCCCAGATGGCTCAAAAAATTCGTGTACTTATTGTTGATGACTCTGCGGTTATTCGTAAACTGTTAGAGAAAATTTTTAGCTCTTGCCCTGACATCGAAGTGGTTGGCACAGCTTCAGATCCGTATATTGCGCGGGATAAGCTTGTGAATTTGAAACCCGATGTGATGACTTTGGACGTCGAGATGCCGCGCATGGATGGCATCAGCTTCCTGGAAAAAGTCATGCAGCATTTTCCTACACGTACTATTATCTTTTCAAGCTTAGCTAAGACGGGTTCAGAAACGTACTTCCGCGCTTTGGAAGCCGGTGCGATTGAAATCATGGAAAAACCTTCCATCGACGTAAGTCAAAGTCTTGAATCTTTAGGTCAGTCGATTATTGAAAAAGTGAAAGCCGTGGCGAAAGCCCGCGTAAATCCTGTGAAGAAAGTTGTTCCAGCAGGGGGCACGGTGGTGAAAAATACGCCGACATCTTTGGCGCGTACAACGCATCAATTGATTGCAGTGGCGTCTTCCACCGGTGGTACTGAGGCGCTGAAGGTCTTCTTAAGCGGGATGCCTGCAGATATTCCAGGAACATTGGTGGTACAACATATGCCACCAGGTTTTACCAAGTCATTTGCTGAAAATTTAAATAATATGTTTCCGTTTGAAGTCAAAGAAGCGCAAGAAGGGGACCAAGTGGTTCCAGGGCGCGTGTTGATTGCTCCGGGGAATTACCATATGGAAATTCATCGTAGTGGTGCCTTCTATTATGTGAAGTTGCATCAAGGCCCGGCCTTGCACAGTGTGCGACCGGCAGCGGACTATATGATGAAATCCGTGGCGAAGTACGTGGGTAAAAATGCCTTGGGTGTGGTCTTAACCGGTATGGGTAAGGACGGCGCGGAAGGTCTTTTAGAGATGAAAAACGCGGGTGCTTACACCGTTGCCCAGAATGAAGAAACTTGTGTCGTTTACGGGATGCCAGGAGCGGCTGTGGCTTTAGGGGCTGCAGACAAGATCCTGCCTCTTGATAAAATCGCAGGGGACCTATTACATCAACTGAATGTAAGAAATGCGGCTTAATTTGAGACACGACCTCTAGCTTTTGGTCGTGTCTGCCGATAAGTCCGAGATGGACTCAAAACATTTCCCGGACGAATATGTAGCCGTTTCCAGAGACGAATTCATCACTGGCACAACAGTGCCAGTCGATATATTTCTTAAACTTTCCGAAGAAAAATACGTCCTTATTCTAAAAGAAGGCCAAAAGGTGCAGTTCGATCAAATGCACTTTGCTGAAAAAGCAGATTGGCTTTACGTGCGTCGCGCGGATTATCAAAAATGCGTCGGCCAAGCTTTGACGGTGGCGGGCATTGTCATTGACAGCAATAAAATCAGCGAAGAAAAGAAAACTATTTATCTTTCGAAGGCCGCAGATTTCATTTTTAAAGAAATCGAGCTTTTAGGTTTTAACCACGCGACACTTGAACATTCCAAGATCGTTAGTAAGTCTATTCAGACGCTAGTCGATAACAAGCCTGATATATCGGCAGTGATTTCGATGATGTCGGGTCTTAATGACCACTTGATTCGCCATTCGATGAT
>CAMLMF010000119.1 GCA_946480995.1 uncultured Bdellovibrio sp.
AAACGGCGCCAGGTTCGGCGGTAAGTTTTCTTTTAATTCCATCGTCAACACCGGCGTTTGTCGTTCCAGCCACATATAGCGACCCAAACTGCCTGGGTAATTGCCCAAAGATTTCCACGGCAAATAATCAAACTTCGGTGGCGGCGACACCTTCGGTCCGTCGAAATCTAAAACTTTCAACGGCGTATGCACGGACACCACAAAGTCAGGTTGGAAATCTTCTAAGTGATGAAGGGCACATTTCGTTTCTGGCTCACTGGCTGCTTCAGCACCGGGGAAACGACGCGGATTAGACTTCGTCGTGCGCTTCCAGTTTTCAACCGCACCCACGTCCCAATCTTTTGTTGGAAAGTTGCGATTGATATCAATCTTATTAGCATTCGTGCGTGTTTTTAATTTCACTCCGTCCGGGTTTAAGACCGGAACCACTCGCCATGAATTGCGTGGATCAATCGCCTCTAAGCGCTCCATCCAATAACGTCCGACTGTTCCCGCAGGAGTTTCGTCCCCGTGAATTAAACTGAAGACTAAAACTTTTTTTGCACCAGGAGATGTGGCAATTTTATCGTAGTGAAAAATGGCGCGCCCTTCGGCGCTGACACAACCAGCATCTACTTTGACCTTTTCACAGGCCTGCTTGAGCAACTTGTCATCTGTTACTCCAGGAAATTTCTTAAGATCGCTGATGCAGTCTTGTGATGCATTAGGAAAGTCCGCTTTTGCAGTGACCACTGACAAGACTGACAGAATTATAATGAACGTTTTCATACACCCCATCTTTGTAATCTATTATCCCAGGTCTTTTCTAACTCTCAAGATGAGAAAGTGGATTTTTTTGCTTCAAGCTGAGAATCCTTACAAATTGACTAAAGTCTTAAAGCCTTTCGTCCGTAATGTAAAGGGTGTGACATATTTGGCTCAGTTGGAGGATGTATATGGTTAATAGAGGCGGTTTTAGTTTTGTAGCGATGCTAGTGATCAATCCCATTGTGATACTGTTCTATCAGAACTGCTCAATGGCGCCGACAAGCTATGCGAACAATACTCCCCCAGCGATCAACAAGCGTGAAATCGCGTCAGAGGCTAAGCCCCTAAAACTCGACCAAGGTAAAGTGGGTTGCGTTGAAAATAAAAAGGAATGCGCTCGCGCCGAGTAGTCTATATTCATTCAATGAATATCTGAATTCTTCTTATGCCTTTTACTAATCCATAAGACCCTTGCTAGAACTGATGTATGAAGTCAGTTCGAAACAAGGAGTCTTCTATGAAATCTCTCATTATCTCTCTCATCTCTGTGGTTACTTTAGCAGCCCCTTCTGCTTTTGCCTTTGTCTCTTCCGAAGAAGAAACTCTGTTACTACAAACCTTAAATCAAGGCTCGTCTGCGTCGGTGCATTTCGAAAACATTCGTTGCTCTGCTCGCAACAGCATGTGCATTTTCAAATTGCAGTTGCAACCGGGCGAACGCAAAGCCGGCTGTATGATTGAACGTCTTAATGATGCTTCAGATCTTTACACTGAAGAGAAAATCGATGGAGCCGTCAGCCTAAGTCTTTCAGCTTACGCGACAGAAGCATTGCAACAATGCTTGCGTAACTTAAGATAAACGCTGGATAGCTCGGCGCACCCAGACCTTGCAAAAATAATTTAAAATAGTGTCTTGACTTACATATAATTTACACTGTAAGTTCATATGTAAGTTATGACAAAGAAACAGCCCCTCCCACCCCTGACGCCTAAAGAAAAACGAGTTCTCGAGTTTATCGAGAGCCATATCTTGAGTTCAGGAGTTTCTCCGTCATATCAAGAAATTAAAGATCACTTTGGTTTGGCCTCGTTCAATTCTGTTCAGAACTATCTGAAGCAGCTAACGAACAAGGGATACATTGAAAATCCTGTGGGCCAAAAACGTGCGATCCAGATTCTCCACTCTGCTTCGGCAGTTCAGGACAGTCTGCAATTGAAATCAGTCTCGACGAAGACAGGGTCTCCTCGCTCTCAGCTCCTCCAGGCTCGTGACGAGATCCTGTCGCTTCCCCTTCTTGGGAAAGTGGCAGCGGGACAGCCGATTGAAGCTCTTAAACATGATGAATTTATCGACGTTCCGCCTTCGATGGTGAAAAACCCAGGAAAGTCTTTTGCCCTGAAGGTGCAAGGGGACTCAATGATCGAAGATGGAATCTTCGACGAAGATATTATTCTTATTCAAAAACAAGATTCTGCAAGCAACGGAGATATCATCGTTGCGACTGTTGATAACGAAGCGACTGTGAAACGCTTTTATGTACGACCACGCCCTGAAAGTGGCTCGAATGAAAAGATGGTCGAACTTCGTCCGTCGAATTCAACGATGAAATCTATGTGGTACTCGCCAGATGATGTTTCTATTCGCGGTATCGTTGTCGGCCTTATCCGCAAGTTCTAATACTTGCGCATGCATCTAACATAGCCACCCACCAAAGTTTTCGTTGCCGAACTTTGCTGAGCATTGTCCATCCAAATCGTCCACTGGTCATTTGCCGGAGTGCCGTATTCAGTGGACTCAGTTGAAGTCCAATATGGGGATGCCGCGAGACCCGCAAAACTTGCTCTGTTTGTGGCCAACAAAGCCAACTCATTTAACGCTGGTAAGAACCAATCGGAGTAGCCTCCGAAGGTCATGTTCTCGCAGTATTTTGCCGCGTGAGTATCCGCATAGTTCGTGGCCAAAAAGCTGGAATTCGCACTTCCTGTCACAGCACTCGTTCGACCCGTGGCCGTGCCATTAACACCAAATGCCTTCGTGACGGTGTCGATGGAATCAGGGCAGGTCGGCGTTGCAGAGTCATTACATCCGCCCGGCGTTGTCATATATTTTGAACCATTATAGGAGCCAACAAATAAAGCACCACCGGGACACACGGTGCCCGCTGCCGGCGTGCCGCTGCAAGGATTCGCATTGGCTGTCCAAGAAGCCGAGGCCACAGAGTCACTTCCCAGATTTCCCGCGACATCGCGGGCTCTGACTTTAAAATAATATTGCACACCGTCGACCAATGTCAGGCCGCTGATTGAGCCTCCAGAACTTAGCGTGGTCCAGCCGGCCCCCATTACTGCATTGTCAGATGTTCTGAAAACACTGGCTTCGTAATATTGAATTCCTGAGCCTCCAGCTCCGTCGCTGGCCGCCGTCCAACTTAATGCCGGCGACGTCGTCGCCGATGCTGGTACCGCACCCAAGGTCAAAGAGGTCGCTGTGCCAGGCGCCGTTGTATCTGCAACCCAGCCATCACTAACACCCGCCGCAGAAATATTTCCGGCATTATCAATGGCAACGACCTCAACTTTATAACTTGTATTCGTCACCAAACTTAAGCCGGAAAGAGTCGCACCCGAAGTAAAGTCAACCCACGAGGATACCGCACTGCTATCGGAAACTTTAAGAACGCGCGCCTGATGCTTATTAAGACCACTATGGGCATCGGATCCTGACGTAAAGGTAATCACGGGACTGGCAGTTAAAGATGACAGCGCCACCTGATCGACGACACTTGCTGGACTGGTAGGAACCGTATTATCTAAATTCGCCGACACATGGATCAAACTTAAATTCCCTGCACTGTCTTGCGCTTGAACGTGCAGATAATAAATTCCAGATCCCGTGTTTTGTGTCGTCGTGGTTGTGGCCACAAAGGAACCCGTCGGAGTCGTGTTTGAGATCGTATCTACGACGAAGCGATAAGTGCAGGACTCATCACATCCCCAGTTCCAAGTTTTCGTCTTAAGCCAAGTCGCATCGTTACTTAGGCCTGTGATTGTGGGCGCAACGCCATCGTAAGTCCTTGAAAGATCCGTGGCCGCTGTATTCAAGTTTCCAGCTGCATCGGCCGCAATATCCGCTGCCACAGCCACAGTTACAAGTCCCTGCCCCGAAGGAGTCACAGTAAATGTATAATTCGCACCAGAACCGGCCAAACCTGAGGCGACACCATTAGTTACAACAATGTCCGCCAGCGCGAAGCCTGTCACAGACTCAGAAAACGTTGCCGTTACTGAAATCGATGCTGAGTTAAAGATCGCCGCAGCCGCACTGGATAAACTTACAGATGGTCGAACGCTGTCGTAAGTGCGAGTCAAATCTGTGGCGGCGATGTTGCCATTTCCAGCCACGTCGACCGTGACACCCGCGCCAACACTGACAGTCACCAAACCCTGCCCACTTGGAGTCACAACAAATGAATAACTGCTGCCAGAACCAGACAAGCCCGAGGCCACCCCATTTGTCACGGTGATATCACTTAATGCGAAGCCGGTGACCGGTTCACTAAAAGCCGCTGTGACTGAAAAGTTCGTTGTAAGGAAGGGATCATTCGCTCCCGTGCTTAATGCCAATGTGGGAACCACAGTGTCTATCGTAATACTAGAGCTTGTGCAGCCCGTAACCAGACCACTGCTTGTATTTCGAAAAAGATAATAAATAGTTTTTAAGCCATCCCCAGCAGTTAAGTTCCAAGCAACAGCACTGCCCGTCCCAAAGGTTGTGGGCGCAGCACAGGCCGCAGAGTTTGAAATGTCTATTTCATCAAAGTCGCCCACGTTAGACAGTTGCAAGCTGACCGAATTAGAGTTGTGAACAGTGGCGTTGTTTTCAATAGCCAAAGATGGCAACGCCGAGGACAGCGTGACCTGCACAGACTTCACCAAAGACTCATTTCCCGCAGCGTCCTTAGCTTGTACGTTGATATAAAAAAGTCCGTCTCCGCTTTTTGTCGCACTTTGGGTAAGTCCGTAAGTTCCCACGGGAGCCAACGCAACACTTGAAGAAATTTGGTGCCTATATTCACACGGGGCATTTGCGTCTGCACAAGACCAAGTCCAAGACTTGGAGCTTTTTAAAACCATATCATCCGACAAACCCGTCACCACCGGTGGCGTTTGGTCTAGGTAGATTGTACTTACCAAAACACAAGAGGACACGTTGCCAGCAAGATCCTGCGCTTTGACGTAAAACCCCTTAAGCCCATCTCCGCTGCTGACTGCAACAAGCCCTGAGGTCGCTTGCCAACTGCCACCCGTCGCGCAGGTGTTGTCTTCAGTGATATAAGCTTTTGCGATTTCACTGCCGACAACTTGGTATGAAATCTGAGACTTGTTAGTTAAAGTTGCTCCCGAATCGAGAATTGCGGTCGTTACCACTGGCGGCACGGTGTCTTTCTTAATGATGAACGAAATCGTTTTGTCATTTCGCGGGTCCACTTGATCCGTGACAACCTCAAGAGATCCATCGGGATTGCCAGTGACATCCAAAGACGCCGTCCATCGACCGTTATTACATAGAACAGTCTGTGCCGGTTCGGGTTGTAAAATTTCAAAAGAGATTAAATCGGCCATGCAAACGCCAGAAATCACAACGTTCGAAGATGTTGTACTATTGGTGACCGGAGGCTTATCAAGAACCTCAATCGGTGTCGGGTTCAGCAAACTTTGAATGTCTGCTTTTAGTCCGCAACCCACCTCAAAAACGATCAGAAGGATTACCATCAATCTCATGCTAGACTTATCGACAGATACATCAATTTCGTAAAGGGCTCTTCTCAAAACGAGACAGAAAACCGAGGTGTCTTTGCTCCTGACTCAAAAAGACACTGCGAGAAAATAAAAAAGGGATGGCCAGCCGTTAAGCCGTCATCCCTTTTACCCCTCGAGATATTCTAATATAATTTTAGCGAGCGTAGCGTTTGTTCATTGATTCGCGGATTTCCGCGCCTTCAATGCTTAAACGAGTCCAAGGAATCGCACGCAGTCTTTCTGGTTCGATTTCTTCGTCTGTTTCCTCGCAGTAACCAAAGGCGCCGCTTTCAATACGAGCTAGTGCGCTTTCGATTTCCATCAGTTGTGAACGAAGTCTTTCGTGCATATTAAGGAACTCTTGTTCCGCCAACACGCGAACTGTTTGATCGCCTTCGTCGCCGCCTTTTTCATCGTTCTGGTCTAAATTCGTGCGCGCTTCTTTCACTCTATTGAGGATGTCTTGCTTCGAATTTAAAAGCCGTTTTCTGCATTCAGAAACCAATGCTTCAGAGATAGCCATTCCTGCCCCCCTACGTTCCGTCCAGCTTAAGTGCCAATTTGGAACTGACCTATTAAGTTCTACCTATGTAACTTTTGCAACAAAAAATTCTTACATCAACTTAAAATTAACCAAACCTGCGGAAATCTTAACGATTCTCTGAATAATTCCCGCGATGCAGCGGTCCGAAACCGCAGGATGCATAGCGTAATATTTTAAGTTAAATCAGAAAAAAACAAAAGCCCCGGCTTTTAAACCGAGGCTTTTTATCATTTTGAAACGTGTTTTAGAGGAAAAGCTCTATTGGGCCCGCCATTCGGCGAACATTAGATTACCTAAGACAAGCCGCCACACGAGCCAAAAGATCATCTGTCGCGCTATTAAGCTTTACCGCGGTCTTTTTACCCTGAACCCCACGGTCGCGGAAAGCTTGAGCGGACTCATTCATTTTAGCAGAAACAGTTTTCACCGCAGATCCCTCTGAGGTTTTAACGATTGTCGAATACTCTTCTAAGGAAGAAGCAAAGGTTTCGTGATTGTTCACCAGACTTGCCATCACTTGCTTTTGTGCGGCTTGCATCGCTTTTAATTCTTCTTTGAGTTTTGCACAGGAAGAAGCGGCCCAAGAGTTCGACGCAAATAGAACAGAGAAAAGAAATGCAGAAACAGTTTTCATAGATCAGGGCCCTTTTGTTGTGCCCTGACCTAAAGCAATGATCTTGCCAGCTGAGAAGGCTTTAAATTAGCTCTCGGGTGCTGACTTTGGCTTGGTTTTAAGAAATTTTTCAAACTCGTTCTTTGTTTCGCCAGCTGTGTAAGGCAAAAGCAAACGCGCCACATGGTGTTTACCGCGTTCGATACTGCGCTTTCCCGCCAGCTTTTCTGCTGATTCGAAGAACTGCAGGAAGGTCGTCGACATCGCCAGCAAGGACTCCGCGATGTATTGCATCTCTGAGACCTCTTCGATCTTAGCCACTTTGCCGTCTTTGACCCATTGACGGTACAAAATGATCATCAGCTTGATCATCTTATGAATGTGCGCACTCCACATACGCGCCAACTCTTTGTCTTTACGACGAAGAGCATACATTTCGCGATGGAAGAAGCGATAGCGCCAGTACAAGTCGAAATTTTCGTTGATGAACTCCAAAGGAGTAACTTTTTTTGTACGACGTGGGCGCCATACATTGTACGTGTCCTTGGCCATGCGCTTAAACAGCTCAACCAAAATTTCTTCTTTATTGTCATAGTGAAAATAAAGATTTCCAGGGCTGATTTCCATGGCTTTCGCGATGT
>CAMLMF010000120.1 GCA_946480995.1 uncultured Bdellovibrio sp.
CAGTGCGCTGGGAGCATAAAGAACAATCGCGTGTGCATATCGTGCGCGACAGCTTTGAAATGCTTTTCACTGTGTTAAAGCTGAAATTCAAAATTCTTTTGAAGTAATCACGAAAGCAAAAGATGTAGGTTCTAAAGGCTTATTTCCCGCTATGGAACCGGAAAATAACAACATTGTGCATCAATAACATTGATTTAATTTTAAGCATTTGTGCGGCGAATTAATAATATCATCCATAAGAATCCCTAATAATAAAACACCTTTGGAGCATAAATTCGAGCTGAGGTTCCACTTTGGAACTACATCAGTCATGACAGAAAATTTCATTTTTTGTGGTGCCAAAAAAAATCGAGGTGGTTCCAAAAGAGTACTTGATAAATCTTTCAGGCTGAAATGAAGTGCTTCCTCATGAGGACATCAATTGTTGAGGTCCATGGATTTTGGGGGGATTGAAATGAAACGCAACGTGTTTACAATTATCCTAACGGTATTGTTTGCAACGGCAGCTCAAGCAGAGCGAGTAATCGTTATCATGAAAGACAAAGAGTCTTTCAAATCAGCGCACATGGCGTACAAGGCAAAAGGGGCCTACGCACTTAAAGGATTTAAAATCAACGGTCAGCCAAATCAATTGTCCGCAGTTGATGCTCAAGTTGAAGACAGTCTTGAAAACTTGAACACACTTATCATCAACACTGCAAACGAGTCTGAAATTGCAAAATTGCAAGCAAACCCTTCAGTAGCTTATGTTGAAAGAGAAGTGTTCCACGAAGCTCCGCGTCCAGTAAAAGGATTCTTGGCTGCAGCTCGTACATCTTCTGCTCAACAAAAAGTAGGTCAACAAACTCCATGGGGTATCTACTCTGTAAAAGCTCCACAAGCTTGGGCTGCTTCTAAAAAAGGTGAAGGCGCGCGCGTTCTTGTACTTGATACAGGTATCGACGAAGCTCATCCTTCTTTGAAAGCGAACTTCGAAGCGGGCAAAGACTTCACTGGAAACTCTTCTGGTTCCGACTACACAGACAGCATCGGTCACGGAACTCACGTTGCCGGCACTATCGCAGGTGTTTTGGATAAAAAAGGTTTCACTGGTGTTGCTCCAAAAGCAAAAATCTTGGCAGGTCGCGTATGTGCAGCTAACGGTTGCTCAAACGTAGCTATCGCTCAAGGTATCAACTGGGGTATCCAACAAAAAGTAGACGTTATCTCTATGTCTCTTGGTGGTATGTGGTCGACTCCTGCAGAACGCGATGCTGTGAGCAGAGCTGACAAAGCAGGTGTTACTGTAGTTGCTGCCTCTGGTAACGACGGCACTCAACGTGTTTCTTACCCAGCAGCACTTCCAACTGTTATCGCAGTCGGCGCTGTTGACATCAACCACAAGAAAGCAGACTTCTCTCAATGGGGTCCTGAGTTAGCGGTTGTTGCTCCAGGTGTTGCGGTTGTTTCTTCTGTACCAATGGGTACAGGTCGCGAAGCTTCTGTTGAAATCTCTGTTGGCACAAAAGCTGGCAAAGTAAACGCTTCCACTTTCCAAGGTGCTAAAGAATTGTTGTCTCCAGAAACAAACACTCTTGTTCCTGGAGGTCTTGGTAAACCAGAAGATTTTGCGAAAGCAGATGTTAAAGGTAAATACGCTTTGGTGTCTCGTGGCGAAATCAAATTCAGCGAAAAAGTGGACAATGCGATCGCCGCTGGTGCAGCTGGTATCGTGATCTACAACAACGCTCCAGGTTTGATCCAAGGTGCATTGACTGAAGACGGTTCTACTCTTCCTGTAGCTGTATTCATGATCGAACAAACTGTTGGTCAAGATTTGCTAAAACAAATCACAGCGGGCCAAGTTGTAAAAGCAACTTTGCAAACTGTTGCAACTGATTACTCAGCTTTCGATGGCACTTCAATGGCGACTCCACACGTATCGGGTGTTGTAGCTTTGATGAAAGCGGCGAACAAAACTTTGACGGGCGCTCAAGTTAAAGCAATCTTGAAGCAAACAGCGGTTCCTTTGACTCCTAACACGACAAATGAATACGGTTCAGGTCTTGTTGATGCCGAAGCAGCGGTTAACGCAGCTGTTGCAGCTCCACACTAGGCTTAGAATTAAAATCTAAGTTTTTAAGACGGCTCCTTTTACAGGGGCCGTTTTTTATTTGTACGCCCTCACTTCTCTTGTCATAATTTTCCCATGCAGCATTTACCTTCGATGATTTCTGATCTGGCGCTGATTCTTGGGACCGCCGGTCTTGTGACCCTTATTTTTAAAAGATTAAATCAGCCCATCGTTCTGGGTTATTTGGTTGCTGGATTTCTTGTGGGTCCAAAGACGTCAATTTTCCCCACAGTCGTCAGTGGCGATAGCATCACCTTGTGGGCCGAGGTCGGTGTTATCTTCCTGCTTTTTGCTTTGGGTTTAGAGTTTAGTTTTAAACGACTTCTGCGTGTCGGTGGAACCTCCAGTTTTACGGCCCTGCTTGAAGTGCCGATGATGATTTTCTTTGGCTATCTGACGGGCAGGCTGTTGGGTTGGACGACCATGGACAGCTTGTTTTTAGGCGGGATTCTTTCGATTTCCTCAACCTCAATTATCATTCGCACAGTGGAAGAACTGGGGTTTAAAAACTTAAAGTTCGTCGGTATGGTTTTTGGTGTTTTAGTGATCGAAGATTTGGTCGCAGTCTTGTTGATGGTATTGTTAACGACGGTGGCGTTGACGAGAAATTTTGCCGGCACTGAAATGCTTGCGGCGATAGTGAAGCTGTCATTCTTTTTAGCAATTTGGTTCGTGGCAGGAATCTTTCTTTTGCCGTCATTCTTAAAGCGCGCCCAGCGCCTCTTGACTGAAGAAACAGTTTTGGTTGTGGCCGTGGGTCTTTGTTTATTGATGGTCGTGTTTGCGACGACAGTTGGATTCTCTTCCGCCTTAGGGGCATTTATTATGGGGTCCATCTTAGCGGAAACCATTGAAGGTGAACGAATTCATCATTTGGTGGCACCGATCAAAAATCTTTTCTCAGCTGTCTTTTTTATTTCCGTGGGAATGTTGATTGATCCCCATGTGATCGCCAACTATTGGCGAGAAGTCCTGCTTCTTTCTGCGGTGGTCATTGTCGGTAAGACGGTCAGTGTGACTCTGGGATCCATTTTGGCGGGACAAACTTTAAAGTCCTCGGTGCAATCGGGAATGGCCCTTGCGCAGATCGGGGAATTTTCATTTATTATCGCAACACTTGGTTTGAATCTCAAAGTGATCAGCGAAAAAATGTATCCCCTGGCTGTGGCGGTTTCGGTTGTGACGGCTTTTACGACACCTTACATGTTGCGCTCTTCGGAAAAAGTGTATGCCTTGCTTGAACGAGCCCTGCCGCCGCGAATGATTCTGGCCTTAGATAATTACAGCGTTATTTCTTTTTCAATGTCGGGCAGCCGCGAGTGGCGAGAACAAGTGCGCGCTTACATTTTGAAAGTACTTCTAAATTCGGTTGTCATCATTGCGATTTTTTTACTCATGGCCCGGGTCTTTTTGCCATTTCTGCTTGAACGCCAAATGGAGGAAGGACCAGCTAAGTTTTTATCTTTAAGTGCGACCCTGGTTTTAAGTGCGCCGTTCTTATGGGCTTTAGCTTTTGGTAGAACCCGTCAGTTTGATTTGCTGTTAGCAGAACAAAACAAGGGCAGTCATAATTACGTTTTCTTAGTGTCGCGTATTATGTTGGCTGTGGGTTTAGTCGGGGCCATGGTGGCGCAGTTTGTACCGTTGGTTTGGGCCATTGGTATCACGATCTGGATGGCGGTCGTGGTAGGATTTATTCTTTCAAAAAAATTACGCGAGATCTATGAATGGTTCGAAGCCCGTTTTCTTTCGAATCTCAATGACGAAGTTCAAAAGAATCATGCGAAAAAAAGCCATCGCACTTTGGCGCCTTGGGATGCGCATATCACCGAGTTCGTGATTCCCTCAGAAGGGGCCTATGTGGGGATTCCTCTTGCGCAACTGTCTATTCGCGAAAATTATGGGGTCACCATTGCATTGATTGAGCGGGGGCGTCGACGTATCACAGCGCCGGGGCGCAATGAGTGCTTAATGCCCCATGATCAGGTGCATGTTATCGGGACTGACGAGCAACTGTTAAAGTTTAAGCTTTTTATCGACGTGGAAGGGGCTGTCGAAAATTCCCCAATGGAAGAAATCGAATACAGTCTTGAACAATATCTGCTGAGTGATTCTTCCCCTTATTTGCGTAAAAGTATCAGAGACTGCGGATTGCGTGAAGCGACTAGTGGGCTTGTCGTGGGTATTGAACGTGAAGGAGCAAGAATCTTAAATCCTGACTCTAGTGAGGTTCTGAAACAAGGTGATGTTCTGTGGATTGTCGGGGATAGAGAAAAAATTCTTTCTTTAGCTTAAGCTCTGCGCTTTAAGGGCAGAGCTCACTAAAGCTTCCACTTTAAAATCTTACGAATAAGATCTAACTTGAATGGCGTATAGGGCGGATAAACGAGGCGCATAAATTTCCCCCAAGAGCTTTGCTTAAGCACCGCTTTCTCATGGGAAAAAGCCTTAAAGCCAAAAATACCGTGATAATGACCAAGGCCACTTTCTTGAACGCCGCCAAAGGGCAGTCCATGATGACTAAAATGAATAACCGAATCGTTAATGCAGACGCCGCCAGCGGAGGTGGCTTGCAGAACCTCGTCGATATTCAATTTGCTATGCGAGTACATATACAAGGCTAAGGGCTTTGGACGTTCATTGATAAAGTGCACAGCTTCATTCATAGTCTGAAAAGGAATCAGCGGCAAAAGAGGCCCAAAGATTTCTTCTTTCATGACATTGCTGTGCAGGTCGACTTTCTCTAAAAGTGTCGGTGCCACGAAACGTTTTTCAATGTCCACCTCGCCCCCATAAGCGATCTCCGCTTTTTTCGCAACGGCGTCCTCGATCAGACTCTTCAGGCGGATGGTGTGCTGCGAAGAAACGATGCTCGCATAATCTGGCGAGTTCTTTTGCTCTAAAGGGGAGCCGCCATAGAAGGCATTTATTTTTTTAATCAAAGCCTTTTTAAAGCGCTCATAGACGGTGTGCTCGACTAAAACATAATCGGGGGCAATACACGTCTGAGAGGCATTGACGAACTTCGCCCAAGCGATCTTTTCAGCTGCCACGTCAATGTCGGCGGAAGCATCCACAATTGTTGGTGACTTGCCACCAAGTTCCAACGTCACACTGCTCAGGTGACGACTGGCAGCTTCCATAACGATTTTCCCCACGCGTGTGCTGCCGGTGAAAAATATATGATCAAAAGGAAGTTTTAATAATTCCTGCGTGGTCTCTGCACCACCTTGAACTAAGGCCACGTGGTTTTCAGAAAAACATTCTTGCACAATCTGCGCAAGAACTCGACTGGTGTGGGTTGTGAATTCTGAAGGTTTTAAAATGGCACAATTGCCCGCTGCAAGAGCAGACACCAAGGGGGTCAGGATCAGTTGTAAGGGATAATTCCAAGGGCCGATGATAAGACACACGCCGCGAGGTTCTTTATAAATAAAGCTCTTTGTTGTCAGCAGCAACAGCGAGCGTGCTACTTTTTCCGGGCGTGCCCAACGTGTCAGGTTTTTTTTAACGTGCTGAATTTCCTTTAGTACAGGGTAAATCTCTGTCAGCAAGGTTTCGGCCGCGGGCTTTTTAAAATCAGCTTGCAGAGCTGCTACGATTTTTTCCTGATGCCGTTCAATAGATTTTTCTAGGGCCGTTAAATGCTCTAGGCGTGTGGCCAGGAGCTCTTTGCGAAGTCGCAGACTGTGTTGCTTTTGGTGTAAAAAAACCTGCTCTAACATATCTGTATGGTAGGACTTCTAAATATCTTTGCAATATAATTTCCGTAAGGCTTTCAGTTCCCTTATATGTCGGACCCGAACACTTGCACATGGGAGTTTTCAAAGTGACGAAACGCAAACTTCGAATACGAAAGACGTGACAGACTGCGTTTTACAAAAAAATGGGGGAGGTTATCCCTCCCCCGGACTCGTGATGAAGGGAACCACCAAACCTTCACACAGAGTCGCCACCAAAATTTATTCAATTCCTAGAGTCTTTTGCGTCGTGCCTCAACTCGTGCAGGGCTGCGTGCAACTGTGATCCACAGTGAGTACATCACAACTCCTGAGTAGAAGAGGCAGAACATTGCTACTCCGTGCAAGTCTGTCATAAGCCCTCCTTTGTTCAGCCTTCCTTGGCTGTTAGAAACATGAAGTGCCATCCTAGCGCTTCTTGTTTCTGTTGAAAGAGCATCCGTGCTCTTAATGTATAGACTGGGCAGGTGTGGGGCGGGGTTAAAGAAAAGTGCTAAAAATTTTAGCAAAATAAAATATCCCAAGATTTTTTGTCCTAATGCGTTCTATTGACTCTGGGACCCTAAAATGATGAGATTAGGGTTCTTCAAAGTTCAAAAAGCTTTCGGTGCGCGCGAGTGGTGGAATTGGTAGACACGTACGTTTGAGGGGCGTATGCGCAAGCGTGGGGGTTCAAGTCCCCCCTCGCGCACCATTTAATTCTAAATTCTCTATCAGCTGAGCTTGATCTTAGTTTCTGAACTATTCATTCTCTTCAGCGAAGTACAAGAGGTCGCTTGAGTTATGGATAAAAAAATTCCGGATCTTGCCTCTGTGAGCAAATAAAATTCACAATCGAAGGTGGCTTCGAAAGTTTCTTCCTCTGTCACTGCAAACACTGTCAGAAAGACACAGGGTCAGCCCACGCAGCAAATTTATTTGCAACATCAGCAAAACTCAATTGGTTGTCAGGCGAGAATAAAGTCAAGACTTACAATCTGCCAAACACGCGCCACACGAAAAGCTTTTGCCAGGAATGCGGGGCAGCCGTACCAAACCTACAAATGGATGGAAAGCTTCTAGTTGTCCCCGCGGGCAGTTTAAATACAGAAGTGACAATCAAACCTACAGCGCACATTTTCTGCAGCAGTCGCGCGTCTTGGGAGGACAGTCTTCCTGCAGCTCCCAAGTTCGAAAAACTTCCGAATTAACGGCAAGGTTTGATCAAGATACTTTTGAACTCGCCAGGAACAACTTCGTCTTCCAAAGTCATCACGATGTCATAACTCACGATGCCTCGGTTGATTTTCAAATCAGCCAAAACGAAACCGCCACCTGTGCCAGAAAAGAAGTAATCTGTTTTTTTGCTCCAAGCAGTCATCTTTTTAACCACTGTGCTTGCTGAGCCTTTGTAACAAAATACTTCATCTTCAGAAACCGCATTGTCGCTATCAACAAGTTCTTGAACGTCGATAAGATTTTTTCC